>CALFVP010000095.1 GCA_937928175.1 uncultured bacterium
TTCTCTCTTGGGTTTTTGTTTAGGTTGAAAAATTTGGTTTTTTACGTTTAATCTAATTTTAGTTTTGGGGTGAATGTATGTCTGAGAGGGTAAAGGTTTTATGTGCTGATGGTTTTTCTAAGGCAGGATTAGAAATACTTTCTTACTATGAAAATATTTCTGTGAGTGTTTACGATAAGATGAGCAGGGATGAGCTTATAAAGAAGATACCTGAGTATGATGTTCTTATAGTTAGGAGTGCTACTAAGGTTGATAAGGAAGTTATTGATTCAGGGAAAAAGTTAAAAATTATAGCCAGAGCTGGTGTTGGTTTGGATACCATAGATGTTAATTATGCTACTCAAAAAGGGATAGTTGTTATTAATTCTCCTACTGGTAACGTTGTTTCTACTGCGGAACATACTATAGCTCTGCTTTTTTCCATAGCAAGGAAAATTCCTTTTGCACATATTTCTACAGTTAAAGGTGAGTGGGACAGAAAATCTTTTAGAGGAGTTGAACTTTATAGAAAGAAGATTGGTATAGTTGGTTTAGGTAAAATAGGTACAGAAGTTGCTAAGAGATGTTTAGCTTTAGGTATAGAAGTTTTAGCTTACGATCCTTTTGTTACAGAAGAAAGAGCTAATAAACTAGGTGTAAAACTTTGTTCTCTTGAGGAAATTTATAGAGAATCTGATTTTATAACGTTTCACGTACCACTTACAGAACAAACAAAAAACATGGTTACCAAGAAGGAAATAGAAATGATGAAACCTAGTGTAAGGATAATAAACTGTGCTAGAGGTGGTATAATAAACGAGCAAGATCTTGCTGATGCTTTAAATTCTGGGAGAATAGCTGGTGCTGCAATTGATGTTTTTTCTACCGAACCTCCTGTATCTAATCCGTTAATAGGTGCTAAAAACTGTATCGTTGTTCCACACCTTGGAGCTTCAACGGAAGAAGCACAAGAAAACGTGTCAATTGAAATTGCTGAGTCTATAGTTAAATTTTTCAAAGATGAGGTTATAATTAACGCTGTAAATATGCCTTCCATAAGCTTGCAGAAGTATAAAGACCTAAAAGCTTTTATTGATATGGGAGAAATTGTTGGAAAAATTTCTGCTCAACTTTCTGATGGTGGAGTTTTACAATTGGTTGTGTCTTACTCTGGGCACATTGTTGAAGATCCTGTACAAATTGTAACTAGAGCTGTTGCTAAAGGGTTTATGGAAAAAATTGTAGGTGAAAATACAGTCAATTTTGTTAATTCTTTACTTTACTTAGAATCGCATGGTATAAGACTTGTTGAAACAAAAGAAGATGAATCGTTTTCAGTTTTCTCTAACTTAGTTAAAGTTTCTCTTATAACGAAAACTAAAAAAATTGAAATTTGGTATACCGTTTACCCCAATAACGATGCAAAGATAGTTAGAATAGATAATTACTACCTTGAACTTGATCCTACTGAAAATATGTTGTTTGTTAGGAACTATGATAAGCCTGGAGTTGTAGGTTTTCTTGGAATGGTTTTAGGGGATTCAGGAATTAACATAGGTGAAATGAAAGTTACCAGAGCTAAAAGAGGAGATAAAGCACTTACAATAATAACCTTAGATTCTGAACCTTCGAAAGAAATAATAAGTAAAATTTCGTCTAATCCGGATATAATTGAGGTTAGAAAAGTGACTGTTTAAACGTTAATGAAACTGTTTATAGTTGAGTCTCCGGCCAAGGCTAAAACTATAAAATCGTACCTGGGTAAAGATTTTGTTGTTGTTGCTACAATGGGACACATTAAAGATTTACCAAGTGATGAAATGGGTATAGACTTTAACAGTATGGAACCTAAATACGTATTGTTACCAGGTAAAAAGAAAATTGTTAACAATATTGTTAATTTAGCTAAAAAATGTAGTGTTGTGTTTTTAGCTTCCGATAGGGATAGAGAAGGAGAAATTATATCTTTTCACGTTAAAGAAATTGTATCAAATTATGTAAAGCAAATACATAGAATTGAGTTTATAGAGGTTACAAGAGATGGAATATTGAATGCTTTAAATTCGCCTAGAGATATAAACTATAACCTTGTTAATGCTCAAAAAACGAGAAGACTAATTGATAGAATAGTTGGTTATACTTTATCTCCGCTTTTGTTTGGAAAATTTAAAGTTAAGTACAAAGGGTATTCGTTTTCTGCTGGTAGGGTACAGTCACCTGCTTTGATGTTAATTTGTGAAAGAGAACTTGAAATAAAAAATTTTGTTTCTTTCCCTTACTATGATGTTTTTATAGAGTGTGAAAAGGACGGAAATACTTTTCTTTTGAAGCTAGTTAGTGAGTATGTTAATGGAAGAGAAGTAAAGTTTGGTGGTGACAATTTAATTAACAACGACAAACTAAAGGAAGTAAAAGAAAATGTTAGTTTATCGGAAGTTAAAGTTATTTCCTCTAAGGTGTATAGAGATTCTATAAAGCCTCTTCCTCCTTTCAAAACGAGTACGCTTCAACAGGATGCTTTCTTAAAGTTAGGTTTTTCCTCTTCTGAAACTATGAAAATTGCTCAGCAGTTGTATGAAGGAATGAATATTGGTGGTGAATTTGTTGGACTTATAACTTACATGAGAACAGATTCAGTTAGAACTTCGGAGTACGCTATTAAGAGAGTAAGAGAATTCATAAAGAGTAAAATAGGAATTGAATATTTACCAAAAAAACCCAGAAGTTACAGTATGAAAGGTAATGAACAAGATGCCCATGAATGTATAAGACCTACTGATGTGTTTAGAGAGCCTACCTTTATTAAAGGTAAAATACCTTACAAACATTATTTACTTTATGATCTGATATGGAGAAGGTTTGTTGCTAGCCAACTTGATGATGCTATTTTGTCTGTTATTGAGATTTTGGTAAGTGATGGAAGGTATAATTTTTACGGTGTTTCAAAGAGTATTGTTAAGGAGAATTTTCTAAAATTCTATCCTCATAGTGTACCTGATGATGTATTTTTACCTAATTTAAAAATTGGTGAAAGAGTAAACGTTTTAAAGTTGATTTCGAAAAGGAAAAAGACGCAACCTCCTCCTAGGTATACTGAGGCAACACTTATAAAAAAACTAGAAAGTGAAGGTATAGGTAGACCTTCAACTTACGCTAGTATAGTCTCAACTCTAATTGATAGAAAGTACGTTGTAAAGAAAGGTAAATTTCTTGAACCTACAGCGTTAGGTTTTGATGTTTATTATTTTCTTAAAAATACTTACCCAAATGTTATTGATCTTAAATTAACATCTTACGTAGAGTCTAAGTTAGATGATATAGAAAAGGGGAATATTAGAGATTGGAAGAAGGTTTTAATTGAGGTAATAAGCAAAGTGAATATTCCGATTGAAAAAGTTTTTTAGGTATGTTTTTTTGTTTGACATTTTTTTTGTTTTATATTTATAATTTTTTGTACTGGATGGAGAGATACCCAAGCGGCCAACGGGGGCAGACTGTAAATCTGCTGGCTTTACGCCTTCGGAGGTTCAAATCCTCCTCTCTCCAAGTGTTTTGTGGGGAGGTAGCTCAGTCGGTAGAGCGAGGGCCTGAAAAGCCCTGCGTCGGCGGTTCGATTCCGCCCCTTCCCAATTTTTTGGGCCTGTAGCTCAGTCGGTTAGAGCAGCTGACTCATAATCAGCGGGTCGCAGGTTCGAGTCCTGCCGGGCCCAAATCCTTAAGAGGTACCAATGAGAATAAAAGAAATCACCCCCCAAGAAGTACTAAATTACACCTCAATTCTCCTTGAAGTACAAAATATATATTCAAGTATAACAACTTATAGGGAAAAATTGAACGATAAATTTAAAAGGATAGAAAACTACAAAAGGGACTTAGCTAAATATCAAAAACTACTCCAAAAGTATGAAAATAAGAAAAAAGAATTGTTATTACAAAAAGAAATGGTTAGTGAAAATCTCGCTTCCAATAAAAAGAGACTTGTTGAATTAATGAAAAGAGAAGAAGAAATCGCTAGAAACCAGAGAAGTATAGAATCTTTCAATATAGAAATAACAACGATAAGAGCAACTATAAGTACAATTTCCGAAGAATTAAGAGATATCGAAGAACAAATAAACGATATAGAAGATAGGTATATTGAGACTAAAGAAAAATACGAAAGTTTGAAGATAGAATTCCAGGCTGATGAAAGGGTACTTCAAGAAGAGACCAAAGAGGTCTCTAGCGAAATAAAAAAACTTGAAGATATCCAAAAAGAAAAACTTTCAAAAATTCCTCTTCACATAGCTCAACATTTTTCTAACATTCTACAAAAGAAAAAGGGAGTTGCTATAGTTTCTGTTGGTCTTTTGAGTGATCCTAAAAAATTTAAAGAAGAGTACCATTATTGCACAGGATGTAATATTGTTTTACCTTACGTCATTGTCGAAAAAATAAAGCTAAAAGCGGATATTGTGCAATGTCCTTCATGTTTTAGGTACTTGTACCATCCTTCTTGGTTTGAAGAGACTGAAGAATAGATATTTCTACGTTATTGTTGAGTAACTTTGAAGGTTTATTTTCATTTCTTTTTTACCTTTGTTGTTGTATGTGTCTTCCGATGCTTTGGTGTTTGTGATTTTTTCTATTATTGATAAGGAAACATTTATAGAGCTTTCTATAAGTATTTTGTTCTCAAATGAGATATTCTTTATTTCAGATATGATGTGGGTTATGTCGTTTTTTAGTTTTTCTAGTATTGGTTTATTTGATGCAAACTCTATTATTCTTGATAGAGTTGTTTCTTCTGATGTTAGATTGAGTCTTCGGGATATTCTTTTTGTTATTTCATTTCTGGCTATTTCGTACTTTTCTATTTCGTAAAAGATTTTTTCTTCTTCTGAGTTTATTTCTAGTATTTTTTCTAGGTCTCTATTGAGTAAGTATCTTTTCTTATCGTTTTCTTTTTCTAGTACTTTGTTGAGTAATTCCTTTTCTTTTTCCAATATATCAACTAATTCTTTTTCCCACATACCTAACACCTCTAGTATGAATTTTCGGAGTGTTTTACAATTGTTAAATTTTAAACATTTTCAAGAAGTTCCAGAGCTTGTAGAATGCTTCTTTTAGTATATCTTGTGCTAAGGTTAGTATTGGTAGTGAAAACACTATTACAAGTAGTAGCCCAACTATTACTTTTATATCGAAGCTTAGGTTAAGGACATTCATCTGGGGAGCAGTTTTTGCTATTACTCCAACTGTTATATCTATTGCTAGTATTACTGCTATTATTGGTAGTGATATTTTTATTGCTATTGCAAACATTGCATTGAATCCGCTGACTATGAATTGAGCTATTGCCTTTACGCTGTCTATATTTAGATTGTATGGCCATATTTTTTTATAGCTTTCTATAAAAGCTTGGAAGGAAAGAAAAGGACCGTCTATAGATATAAAAATTAATGTTGCAAATATTAGTAAAAGTGTTCCGTACGTGGGTATACTGGTTTCTGATATAGGATCCACTACTTCAACAAAACCTAAACCAAATGAAGTTGAGAATATCTGAGCTGCAAGTTGAAAACCTATGAATATAAGGTATACAAAAAACCCCATCAGTAGACCTATTAATAGCTCTCCTATGAGTATAAAAATGTAAGATCCCAGAGATGTTGGTATGGTATACCCTAGATTAGATATGATTGGAAAAGATATGTACGATAAAAAGAATGATAGTACTACTCTTATTCTGTTTGGTACATTTATTCCACCAAACAAGGGAAGTACAGTCAAAAACCCTATTGCTCTTACGAAAGATACTAAGAAAAACTGAAAGTTGTATATTAAAAAATTTATAGGATCTATTGCCATTCGTAAGTTGTTTGTTCTTTTCCTTTATAGATTGAAGCGAAGATGTATCCGTAAAAGAATCCGCCTATATGTGCAAACCATGCTATGTTCGATAGTGGGTTAAAGATCGCATTGAATATTTGAGATAGTAACCATATACCTATGAATACGAATGCAGGTATTGTTGTTACGGTTAGTATGAAAAAGAATACAATAGTTACTATATTGTTTCCGGGAAAATATCTTAAGTATGCACCTAAAACAGCACTTATTGCACCACTTGCTCCTATTAGTGGAGTGTTTAGATCAGATAAATATTTAATTGATACCATGTTACTAGTTAACTTAACTTGTCCTAACATTTCTTGAGGATAAAGAAGAAACATGTGTGTTAATGCTGCAAAAACAGCAGATGATAAGTAAAATACGGTAAACATTAAAGAGCCCATTCTTTTTTCTACATTGTTGCCAAATATAAAGAGAAACCATAAGTTTCCTAAAAGGTGCCATATTCCTCCGTGTACGAATGCGTAAGTTATCAAACTAAGGTATGCTTCTGCTCCAATTCTTTCAGCGTTTATGATTTTAAAAACACTTGTGCCCCATGTTTGATAAAATTCGTTAATGTTTTTTACACTAGTTTGGTATATGAATATAACTAAACAAATCAAAATTGTAATGCTCATTATTGGTGTAAAAATGTTTAATATTTTTCGTTTGTTGTTTGTTTGTCTTATATCGAATTCTTCATCAAAAAGCGGAATAAACATAAATACTACTCCTTTAAGATTAGTCAGATTATAACTGATATTTATTTTGAATGCAAATATTTTTTAATACGGAAAGTCCGTACTTTTTGAGTTTTTAGATTTTATTGAAAAACAGTAGTTAAGTTGTTTAAAATTTATACAGTTTTGTACAGTAATTTATGAATAAATCTGGTAGTGATACTATTGAGCAAATATCTTTGAATGTAAAGCGTCTTTTGATGGAAGATATAGAACTTATAATATACAATTTAAAAAGGTTTGTAGATACTTACATGGAAATAGGTAACGTTTCTCAGCAAACTGTACATCTTATTAGAACTAAGTCTTCAAAAGTTGCATCTATTATTAGAGCTGTTCATAAACTTCATAACGTTAAAACTTTAAAAACTTTTTACGTTTACTCTCAGCAGATTTCAAAATGTTTTAGCAAAGTTAGGGATATGGATATAATGATAGGTTTACTTAATAATGAGAAGTCTCCTAGATCTCTTGTTAAAGATTTTTCTGATAAACGTCATAGGTACATGAAAGAAGCCTATAGAAAAGTATCAAAAGTTATAGATAAATATGTTGGTGTAGTTAATGCCCTTTTAGAAGAACTGGATAACAGTAAGTATAATTTTAGGTTTAAGGATGCTTACAAAATGTATAAGATTATAACTAATGAGTACCAGTTTTCAAA
>CALFVP010000096.1 GCA_937928175.1 uncultured bacterium
CAATTTGGAAAATTACGATTTTGTTTCTATACTCAAAACGTTTAACAGTGTTTTTAGTAACTCTTTTTTGATGGTGACTGGCGTTTATACGGCTATAGTTGGTAAGAAAGGTAATTTAGCGAATTTTTCAATTCAAAGTAAAAATTTTGAAGATCTTAAGTTGGTAGGAATAGATGATGAAAATAAATTAAAATCTTTGGTTTTTTTATCTCCAAAGCTTCTTAAGTTACTTACGGAAAAAGAGAAGGGAGAAATTGTTTCAGATTTTAAATCTTCGGTTGAGTTTGCAGAATTCCATAGAATGGTTGCAGAAGATACAAGGTATAAGAATCTGAGTTTGATACTCAAGTACTCGAAAGTTTTGGATTTGTCTGAGTTTACAGGACTTGATCCAAAAATTCACTACAGTATGATCCTTTCAAAGGAAGCGTTACTGAAGTATTGGCAGAGATTTCATTACGATGCGTTAAAAATTTTAGATAAGTCTTTAGATCTTTATCCAGATAACTTTTATTCAAAATTTCTTTTTTCTCTGATTTTTCCGGAGTTTGTCCAATTTGTTTATAAGTACCAGGACCAAATAAAAGAAAATTATGGTTCTGAAATTTATCGTGAATTGGTAAAGTATATAGAATCTAAGATGAAGAAGTTTGATAAATCTGTAGAATATTAGAGAATCTTGTCATCTGGTTCGTATACAATGGGTTCTTTTAGTGTTTCGTACGATATTTTTCCGTTTGATATCATTGATAACGTTTTTACTAATATTTGGTGTTCTTTTTTTAGTACTTTTTCTGCTAAGGATTCTTGAGTGTCGGTTGGTAACACTTTTACTTTTGCTTGCATTATTATTTTACCTCCGTCAATTACCTCATTTGCGAAATGCACAGTGCAACCGTGTTCTTTTTCTTTGTTTTCTAGTACTCTCTTATGGGTTTCGAGTCCTGGGTATTTCGGAAGTAGTGAAGGATGAATATTTATAATTCTATTTTCAAACGATGATAGAAGCGGTTTTTTTATTATTCTCATAAACCCTGCCATAACAACTATATCAACGCAATGATGTTTGAGTACTTTTACGTATTCCCATTCTCTTTCTTCTTCAAGTTTAGTTTTGTATTTCCCAGGGTATATGTAAAGTGCCTTTATACCGTAACTTTTAGCAATTTCTAATCCTTTTGCGTTAGGATTATCACTTATTACTATTACTACTTTACCGTTTATAGTACCGTTTTTACATCCTTTTATTATAGCTTCCATGTTAGAACCGCGTCCTGATATAAGAATACCTATTCTAATCTTATCTTTCTTACCTAATAAGTGTAAAACTGCTCTCAAGAGTTTTATGAGAAAACATTTCATACTATAAGATTCCTTTTATAAATCCACCATCTACTTGTATACTTGTTCCGTTTATATAACTTGCTTTTTCAGAACAGAGAAATGTAACAAAGTTTGATATTTCTTGAACGGTACCGTATCTACCTAATGGTATCGATGATTCTATTTCTTTTTTTATTTCTTCGTAACTTTTGTTAAGTTTTTTGCTTTTATTTTCAATAAGTTTTATAGCTCTTTCTGTTAAGATGTTTCCAGTACATACTACGTTAAAAGTAACGTTGTCTTTTTTTGTTACTCTTGATATAGATTTAGAAAAAGCGTTTAGACCTGCACGAAAAACGTTTGAAAGTAGCAAGCCATCAATAGGTTCCTTTACAGACATCGATGTCATGTAAACAATTCTTCCCCAACCTTTATCAATCATCCTAGGTAAAAACGATTTTGTTAATCTAACTGCTGACATAAGAATAAGTTCAAATCCTTTATACCAATCTTCTTCATCTAGATCAAACAAATCCCCAGGTTTGGGTCCACCAGTATTAAATACAAATATATCAACACCACCAAATTTATCAATTACTTCTCTAGAAAGTTTGTTGACTTCATCTGGTTTCGATAAATCGCAAACTATCGAGTGAACTTTTATTCCTTTTTCAAGTAATTCCTTTTCTGCTTCTTCAAGATTTTTTGAATTACTTGAAGAAATTATAACTTCTGCTCCCTCTTTACCTAAAGATATAGCAATTTCTTTTCCTATACCTTTGCTACTTGCTGTTATTAACGCTATTTTATCTTTTAAACCGAGATCCATATCTAAAATTATTATTAATAAGTTAAATCTAATTCAATTTTCATAACGAAGTTATTTTCATAACGGAGTTATTTTTTACTGTGATGAAATTTGGTATGGTTTTAATCAGTTTTGGTAGTTAGAAGGTTTTAAACCTAGGAGGTTTTAACCTATAAGGTTTTAACCTTTTTTTAAATTTTCTTTCAATTATCATTATAATTATTTTATGAGGTTTGTATTTTGTATTGGTTTTACTTTGCTTTTGATAGTTTTTGGTTGTTCAGATAGTTCGTTGGAGGTTCCTAATGATTCTGGATACTCTTTGAAGGATGTTAATGATTTTATGATACAACTTCAGAACATAGATTTGGATGCTATAGGTAATACGAAGTTTGATCTTGTGATAATAGATTATTCTAGGGATGGGAGTGAAGAGTTGAGGTTTAGGGCTGATGAGATAAGGTCTCTTAAGGTGAGTCCTGGTGGTCGTAAGATTGTTATATCTTACATTAGTATTGGTGAGGCTAGTGATTTTCGCTGGTATTGGGATCCAAGTTGGGATAGTGATAGAGATGGTATTCCTGATCCAGATGCTCCTCCTTGGCTTGGACCAGGTAACCCTGATTGGCCAGGTAGCTATAAAGTAAAGTATTGGGATAGTAACTGGAAATCTATAGTTTACACCTACCTTGATAAAATTTTAGAAGCAGAATTCGATGGAGTTTTTCTTGATATAATTGATGCGTACATATATTGGGGACCAGGGGGAGAAAGTGGATTGAACAGAGAAACAGCAGAACAAGAAATGGTGCAGTTTGTTAAAGAAATTGCACATTATACTAGAGTATTAAAAGGTAAAAGCGACTTTATTATAATACCAAATAATGGGGAAGGATTGTCTAGACATTCTGATTACGTTAATACAGTCTCAGGAATACTCAGGGAATCTGTTTGGTATGTTGAAAATACTCCTAGATCTTCACAAGAAACAGAGTATGTTATAACTAACCTTGATGTTTTTAAAGAAAATGGTAAAGTTGTTTTTGTTTTAGATTACGTTACAGATCAAAGTTTAATAGGTGATTTTTATAATAAAGCTAGGGCAAAAGGTTATATTCCTTACGCGACTGTAAGAATGCTTGATAGAATAACAGTAAATCCTGGTTACGAACCTGATTAATTTGAAAATTTGACCTTTTGTTGCCATTTATTGAATTTGTAGAAAAGATTATAAAAGGTTATATAATAAAAAGGTTATATAATAACCTGAGAGGTGAAAATGAAGAGGAGTGTATTGAAAATACTTTTTTTATTGGTTTCTTACGTTGTTTCTTTTTTAATAATATACATGGCGCTTACGAATACAGGAATTTTTGAAAATCGTTTAAAAGCAAAAATAAAAGCGATTTCTCATGAGATGCGTAAAAGTTTTGAAAAAGTACTTTCGAAGTGTGAGTTGGTATCTAGTGCTGTATTAAACGATCCTAACATAAAACTTATATTTTTCCAGTTTGAAATTGAGGGAAACAAAAGAGAGTATATTGGGTATTTGTCAAAGTTAAGAAGTAGTGTAAATAACGTTTATAAGATAGCTTTACTTAGACCGGATGGAAGTTTATTTGTTTCTTCTGAGTATTTTGAGAAAGAGTTTAAGGAGTTTTCTTTAGCCAAAAAGTACTTAAAGCCAGATAAAATAACGTTTTTCGGAAGTTTTGATGTACTTTATTCAATATCTTCGTTTTACGATCAAAGAGGTATACTTAAAGGTTATCTAGTTATTGGTTGGTACAAAGATATGTTCAAACAGTATAATATAGATTTGAAGAATGTTAAGTTTGTTCAAGATCTTATACTTGTTAACTTTCCTGATGAGATAAGAAAGATTAACGTTGAAAGTTCTTTTTTTATTGACAGAGCTTTAGTGTCTGAGAAAATTAGCAAATATGGTTTATCTATTCTACTGTATAAACCTATTTCAAGTTTTGATTTGTTGAATGTAATTGTTGTAGTTCTTTTGATATTATTTTCGTTGATGATAACTGTATGGTTTTTGGTTGATTTTATTAATAACAAAAAAATGAAAATGTTTGAAGAAATAAAAGATGAAATTTTGTATGGTATTGAGGGAGGTATTAATTATCAACAAGAATCTATGCTTTATGGGGAGTACAGTAAAATTGATGCTCTGGAGGAAAAAGGTAATAAAGTTTACGAAGAAGAAAAACATAAGTATGAAGAAATAGAAGCTGATATAGTACCAGTTTCAGGTGAACTAGCTCAAGGAAATGTGCTATCAGTTAGAGAGGTTTTTGATTTTGTTATTAGCAAATTGAGAATAAGTAAAGTTATGTTGATGAGAAGGGTAGAAGATGGGTTTGTTGAGGTGATTTCCGAAGGTTTTGAGACATCTGATTTTGTTATATACTTTACGGATAAAGTTTGGGAAAAATTTTTATCAAAAGGTAAAGCAGTTTCTATAAAGGGGGATATAAAAGAACTGTATGAGTTAGGTGCTAGGTTAAAGGATGAACTTTTTGAAATAACTATATTTCCTGTACTTGATATGTTTCGGAATGTTTTACACTTGTTGGTAACTGGTAGAAAGTGGACGGAAAATGATCCTGGAATTGAAGCAAAAAAAGAAGTTTTTGCAAAAGTAAAATATTTGGTAATTCAATAAAAGTTTTGTTTGTATGTTTTTGGGTATATAGTATTAAAATTTTGTGTAATGAAAGGGTGGTTTGGTGAATTTGGTGGTAAATATATACCTGAGGTATTATATCCTGTTATTAGCGAATTAGAAAAGGCTTACTATTCTATTGGAAAGTCAAAAGAGTTTAAAAGGGAGTTAGATTTACTTTTAAGGAGTTATGCAGGTAGACCAACTCCTTTGTATTTTGCTAGGAATTTGACGAAATATTCGGGTGGTGCTAAGATATACTTAAAGAGGGAAGATTTATTGCATACTGGTGCACATAAGATAAACAATGCTTTAGGACAAGTTTTGTTAGCTAAAAAGATGGGTAAGAGAAGAATAATTGCTGAGACAGGAGCAGGACAACATGGGGTGGCAACAGCTACTGCTTGCGCTTTGCTTGGAATGGAATGTGTTGTGTATATGGGAAGTATTGACGTTGAAAGACAGAAACCTAACGTGTTTAGAATGAAATTATTGGGAGCTCAAGTGGTACCAGTTAGTAAAGGAAGCCAGACATTGAAAGATGCTATAAACGAAGCAATGAGAGATTGGATTGAGAATGTGCATACTACTTTGTACGTTATAGGTTCTGTTGTTGGTCCACATCCTTACCCTACTATGGTGAGAGATTTTCAATCCGTTATTGGTAAAGAAGCACTAAAACAGATACTGGAGATTGAAGGGAAGTTGCCAAACAAGGTTATAGCTTGTGTTGGTGGTGGAAGCAATGCTATGGGAATATTTTATCCTTTCATAGAATACAGAGAAGTTGAACTAATTGGTGTTGAAGGTGGTGGAAAAGGTAGTAAACTAGGAGAACATGCAGCTACTCTTTCGTTTGGGAAAATTGGTGTTTTACATGGTGCAAAATCTTACTTGCTTTACGATGATAACGGTCAAGTCTCGGAAACTCATTCTATATCTGCTGGACTTGATTATCCTGGGGTAGGTCCTGAACATTCGTACTTAAAATCAATAGGTAGAGCTAAATATACCTTTGTAAAAGATGAAGAAGCTTTAGAAGCTGTAAAAATACTCTCACAAAAAGAAGGAATTATACCAGCACTGGAATCAGCTCATGCAGTATACCAAGCAATAAAAGAAGCAAGTAAAATGAAAAAAGATGATATAATAATTGTTAACCTTTCAGGTAGAGGAGATAAAGATCTTTCAATAATAATGGAAAACATTAATTTTTAGCTTTAAAAGGTATATCTAGCGTAAGGTTTAAGTTTAAAATAAAGTTCCATGTAAAAAATTTACCTTCAGGATTGTAAATAACTTCAATACCTAATTTGTTATTAATTTCACCTATTAGGTTAAGATGTAAGAAAAACCCACTTACCAATTCGTATACTACTCTTCTGTTGAGTATATCGTAAAACCCGTTAAATAGTATTCCTAATTTTGGTCCCAGTTCTGACCAAACAGATGTTATGTAAATAGGCCATATTCCTTCGTTTACTTCAAAGAATTTTAAATAAAGCTTAAACAATGAAGAAAGGAATACGTTACCTTTGTCAGGATAGCTACTGTAACTTGAAAGATTTAATTCGTAGAAATATTCCTCTTCTCTTGGGAATATTTCAGTAAAAGTAAAACCACCGTAGTAAAAACTATCTTTTAGGTATGGTGAAATATTTATCCTTAGCCCAGTATTAAATCTAAGTATACTGTTGCCAAACAACCTCAAAGAATAGGTAAAAAAATTATTAAGAATTAAAGCATCCTCAATAGATCCAATGTTTTTACTGGAAAGTTTACAATTTAAATTGTATAGTATTCCTTCTTCTGCTGTTATAGCACCTAAACTGCTCCTTAGTGAAGTCAAAATATATCCAAAAGTTATATAGAAAGATGTAATACTTTCTTGAGAGTTTAAAAATTTGTATTGAGGTAAAGGATTATCAAAAGAATCTCTACCAGTAAGTGAGTAAAAAGAAAAGGTAGTAAATGGGTAAAACTTTAAGTAGTTGTTTCCAAAATCACCACTTATACTAAAAGTTAAGTTATCAAACGTAAAAATATTGTAATTGTATCCTTTTAGATTTAATCTGGTTGTTATGTGTGAGTTTGTATCGATGTGATCTCTTAAGATTTCAAACTTTATTAAGAAGTATGGTATTCCAGATTCAATAAAGAAAAAATTGTAATCTATTGTTTTTGAATTAAAGTTCCATGTTAGGTCTATAAAAAAGTTTCTAAATTCTAATGGTTCATCGAAAAAGCTAAAGAATACTCCAATTTTCCTAATTGAAAAATCTGGATTAAAAGCTATATCAGGAAAAAATGTCATAAGTATGGAGTATGGTGTTATATCGTTAAGGTAACTGTACTCTTTTAGTTTAGTTATATTTGTCTTGTAGCTTTTTAAATTTCTTATTTCGTTATTTATGTTTATGAAGTTATTTTTTGCTTTAGAAAATTCTTGATATACGGGCTCTGTTGAAAAAATATCAAAACCTTTTTCTGAGAAAGAGATTCCGTAAATACTACCATTGTATGAAATAGGATTTAGAAAACTAAACAACCCAGAAACAACTTTTCTAAGTTTGTTTTCTGAAATGTCGTATTCAAAAACATCTATTTTATTGTTATCCATGGCAGAAAAAAGAATTTTGTTACCCTTTAAACTCAAATCTGGTATAAAATGAAAATCTTTTATCTCTTTTATGATTTCAAAAGAATCTTTTATGAGGAGTTGTAGAATATCTTGTCCTTCTTGACGTTTTACCATAACAATGTATTTTCCATCTGAGTCTATATTTTTATAGAATGTGTCACTTTCTAATATTGTTTCAATTAGTTTGTTTGATAAGTTTAGTTTAAGTATTCTGTAGTTAAGATCATTTTGAGTTAGTATTAATACTTCGTTACTATTCAAAACATCTACTTCGTAAACACCGTTAATTTCTTTTATTTCTTCTTGGTTTACCAAAGTTATTTCTGAGTTGTTGTATTTTATTTTACCTACTTTGAGGATGCTTTTTGTACTGTATTTAGATGAAACTACTTCAACGAATGCTATTGTATCGTCTTTAATGTCAAAACTTTGTATGTACTTACCGTATATTAAGAAACCCGATTTTTTGGTATTTATTGAAAGGAATTTTAACGATGATAATTCTCCTTTTATTTGACTTTGGGAATATATGAGTATGTCTTTGTAGATTCTCAAAGATCTTTTTTCTCCTCCTTCAGATGTTATTCTTGAAAACTCATTTGAGGAAGTTCTCGAAAAAATTTTGTTACTTATGTATTTTTCAAATTCTGTCCATTCTGATAGTAAGTCATTTTTAAAAACGCTATTGAATGAATAGTAGAAAAAGTTAGGTAGGTAATAAGAGTTTTCTTTGTAGAATTTTAGTATTTTTTCGTATCCGTATTTATTTAGTAAGTATTCAAAAAACATTCCTCCGTATAAATATCCAACGTCTAGGGGAAATTCGTTAGCAAGGTTAGCTTTGTGAAAATTCCTAAATTTTCCATAGTAAGCATGAGAATAAACAATGTCAGTGAAAATAGGGTTGTTTAATCTGCCGTATCCCCATGTACTTTCGTTTAATGTTGTTATAGATTCTACTAAGTTTCTAGGAAGGTATAGGTTTGGTACTATATAGTAACCGAATATAGTTCTTAGTATTGTCCAGAATAAACCGTTAGCTTCTTCCGATGCTAATGCATGTGTAAGTTCGTGTAAGAAAATTATTTTTACATCATCGTCAGTAAAACCAAAATCTTTTACTATTCCTATTGGAGAGGTAAAAATTACTATAGATGGTTTAGGAATAGGTATATAATAGCCGTTAGGTAGATCACTTTTGTTAGCAATTACCACTGGAAATTTGTAATAAAATTTAACTTCCATTTTTTTACTTAAGTCTTCATAAACTTTATCGCAGATAGTGGAAAGTTTCATAGCAAAGTTTTTGGATTTTTCTGAGAAGTATATTATAAAGTATTTTGTTTCAATACTTGTCCAGGTATCTAAGGGAAAAAATTTTGAAAAGTTAACTTGAGCTGATGCTGAAAATGAGAAAAATAAAGCTAAATGTAGAATTAAAGTAAGTTTTTTCGTATAAAACTTAATATTTTCCATCAAGGTTTATTATCAAAAGTTTAGTTAAAACTTTCAATTTAGTTGTATTTTAAATTTGATATATTTCAAATTTTAGAATTATACTTGCTTTAAAGGAGTGAACTATGATAAAGTTTATAATACTTCTTATTTTCTTAATTCCTCTTTTTGTACAGATTATTTTTAGCTACATTAAGAAAAAGTTTGTATCTTTTAAAGATGTATGGATTGGTGTAATAGTTGGTACAATAGGTATTATTTTTCTTTTTGTACTGGATGAGATAGTAAATTTTATAGTTGATGTTTTGTGGTTTAATGAAGTAGGTTATTTTAGTGTTTTTTGGAGGATTATTGAGTATAAGGTTATTATATTTTTAGCTACTTTTGGTTTCGTTTTTGTTGGGTTTTTAGTATTTATTTACATACCTTTAAAATTGTTTTTTCCTAGGTTTCCGATTGGACTTATAAGGGTCAGTGAATTTGAGCTTATGAAAGCTGTTGAGAAGTTTTCAAACGTATTTTTTTGGTTGATTATAGTTGTTGTATCTGGTTATTTTGGTTATGTTGCAATGACAAACGATTGGATGGATATAGCAAAGTTTTTCAGTAGAGTTACAACGTTGGATTACGTTGATCCTGTTTTTGGTATGCCTGCGGAATTTTATATGTTTTCTCTACCCTTTATAAATGCGGTTTTTAATAATGTTTTATGGTTTTTGTTTTTGGTTTTTGCTTTTATGGTTTTAGTTTTATACGTTTACTTAAGGTTTCAAGAAGGTTTCTATAGTTTTAGTTTTTGGGTTGCTTTTTTTTCTGGTAGGATGCCAGATAGGATATCAAAAGGTATTTTTTTGTATTCTCTTATTGTAATTATACTGTGGTTATTTGTTTTAGGTGTTAGGATTACTTTTGTTACACCTTACCATATTATGTTCGTTGATAACAAGCTTTTTAGTGGACCAGGGTATAAAGAAGTTTACGCTGTTTTACCTGTTATAAGAATAGTTGGTTTACTTTTTGTTTTTCTTTCATTGGTATCTGTATTTTTATTGTTTAGTAATAAAATTAGGAGTATAGTTTCTATTTCTGGTATCGTTTTTGCTTTATCTTTTGCTGCTTACGTTGTTTATCCTTCTATTGTTGAAGTTTTTATTGTTAAACCTTCTGAACTTGATAAACAGAAAGAGTTTATAAAGAACAATATAGATTCCACTCTTGTTGCTTATGGTTTGAAAGAAGTTGAGGAAGTGTTTTTTGATAATAAGCAATTAACTCCTTCAGTTATATCCAGAAATAGTGAAATTATTCAGAATCTTAGACTTTGGGATTGGAAACCTTTGGGTGATGCCTATAGACAAATACAGACAATAAGGTTTTACTATAAGTTTAACGACATAGACGTGGATAGGTATTACTTAAACGGTACATTAAGACAAGTGATGATATCAGCTAGAGAACTTGAAATAGATTCTTTGCCAACTAGCTCAAGAAGTTGGATAAATGTCCATTTTAGGTATACTCATGGTATAGGTGTTGTTGTAAGCCCTGTTAATGAAATAATGCCAAACGGTATGCCTAAACTTTTTGTTAAGGATATACCACCTGTGTCTTCATATTCCGAATTGTCAGTAGATGAACCTAGAATATACTTTGGAGAGTTGACGGATCATTACATTTTCGTTAACGCTGCTATTGAAGAGTTTGATTATCCATCTTTCTCTGAAAGTGGGGAAGAAAATGTTTATGTAAAGTATTCCGGTAAAGCAGGTATAAAAATTGATAACTTCTTTAAAAAATTATTGTTTGCTTTGTATCTTAATGAAGATATAAAAATACTTTTTTCTGAGTATATAAAAAATGATACTAGAGTAATCATAAACAGAGATATTTTGGAAAGAGTCAAAAAAATAATGCCTTTTATTGTTTACGATGATGATCCTTATATTGTTATATCTAAAGGAAAGTTATATTGGATCATAGATGGGTATACCGTTTCTGATTCATTTCCTTATTCTAGGTATGTTAGAGGTATAAATTATATAAGGAACGCTGTTAAAGTTGTTGTTGATGCCTATAACGGCGATGTTGAATTTTATATCGTTGATAAAAGGGAACCAATTATAAACGTTTTTAATACTATGTTTGACATTAAACTTAAAGATCTCCAACAAATGGATGAGGATTTAAAAAGACATATAAGGTATCCTGAGAAACTTTTAAATTTTCAAAGTATGGTTTACAGAGTATACCATATGAAAGATCCAGAAGTATTTTTTAACCAAGAAGATGTATGGAATATCGCTAGAGAAATAAGGTTTGGTGAAACTTTATACGTTGAACCGTACTATATTGTTACCAAACTTCCTAAAAGTCAAAAATTGGAATTTATTTTGGTAGTGCCGTTTACTCCTAAAGATAAAGACAACCTTGTAGGTTGGATGGCTGCAAAGTGTGATCCAGAAAATTACGGTAAAATCATAGTTTTTAAGATGCCTAAGGATAGATTAGTTTTCGGGCCTTTGCAAATAGAAGCTAGAATAAGTCAAGATCCTGAGATATCAGCACAAATAACTCTTTGGAACCAGCAAGGATCTAGAGTGCTAAGAGGTAATATGATGATATTGCCTATTGAAAATTCTCTACTCTATTACGAACCTATTTACTTGCAAGCAGAAGAAGCAAAAATACCAGAGTTTAGAAAAATCGCTATGTCGGATGGAGAAAAAGTTGTTTGGGATGATGATATTTTTAAATCTATATCTAAGTTGTTTTCTGGTCAGAAAATTGATGTAACTACTTCGGAAAAAAGTGTTTCTGAAGTTCTTCAAAAAGCAGGAGTAAGTAGAAGTGTAATACTAAAGGCATTACAGTATATTGAGGAATACAAAAACCTTACAGGTAAAGGTGATTTCATTGGTGCTGCAAGAAAACTTAAAGAATTGGAAGAGTTTCTAAAAGAAAATTCAAAATGACGTTTATACAAGAATAAAATATGGATAGCTAAAGGTCCATAAAGAGTTAGTTTTAGTGTTAAGGAAGATGATAGAAAAATTTTTTAGAATTTAGGATATCTTAAAAAGTATCAGTGTAGGTGTTTTTGTAAAGATTGGAAAAACTTTGCTAAAACCTATTCATATTTAAATTATACCTTTTTAGAGATTAAAGGTATACAAGAAAAAGCAATTTCGTAAACTTCGCAAAATATCTTAGCAACAAACTACAGGAAAAGGAGAAAGGCAAGACGAATAATCTAAGAAACATCTTATGAAAGAA
>CALFVP010000097.1 GCA_937928175.1 uncultured bacterium
AACGTTTATGGCTATAAGAATATTCGTTAATGAGGAGTATAAAGCGATTGAAAGTTTTCTAAAGAAAGTAAAGGATTTCATGAATCCTGGTTCTAGGTTGTGTATAATAACGTTTCATTCAGGTGAGGATAGATTAGTCAAAAGTAAAATGAAAGATTTAGTAAAAATGGGGTATTTCAGAATAGTTACTAAAAAACCGATAATTCCATCTAAGGAAGAGGTTGAGTGTAATCCTTCGGCTAGGTCTTCAAAATTGAGAGTTTATGAAAGGGTTTAATATGAGAGTTTTTTATTTTTTTGTTACATTAGTTGTGTTTTTTGTTGTTATGATTTTTTCTGTAGTTCAAAGGGAATACTATAGGTCTCTGTGTATTCAAGAAAGAAAACTTGAAAACGAATTGAAACTTCTTGAGGATGAACATAAAAAACTTGTCTACGAGATAGAAAAATTAACTACTTTCGAAGAGTTAGTCGGTAAAGAGGTATCGAAATACAAAGTTTCGTTTAACAAAGTTATAGTAGTGGATGATAAGAATTGAGATATGAAAAGAATACTTCTTGTAAATGGTCCAAATTTAAATATGTTAGGTATTAGGGAACCTGATAAGTATGGTAAATTAACTCTTTCTGGTATTGTAGAAAAGTGTACTAGTATAGCTAAAAGGTATGGTTATGAGGTTGTTGATTTTCAATCTAACTCTGAAGGCGAGATTGTAAATTTTATACAAATTGAAGGTTTAAAATCTAGTGGAATGGTAATAAATGCAGGTGCTTATACTCATACATCTGTAGCTATAAGAGATTCAATTTTGGCAGTAGGTATTCCATTTGTTGAAGTACATTTATCGAATGTTTTCTCTAGGGAACCTTTTAGACATCGTTCATACCTTTCGGATATTGCTATTGGGGTTATTTCTGGATTTAAAGAAAATAGCTACTATTTGGGGTTAATCGCACTACTTGCTTATCTAGGTGAAGAAGTTAACATTTAAATAGATGTTGTGTTAATAAATGTAATTGTATTACTTGTAATGTAGTCTCACTACCATGGGGTGGTTGTTATTTTAGTGGTTTAGAGCAGTTTTAGGAAATACTATTTTTATGAAGTTAGGTTAAAGATTCGGAGAGGGCGGGATTTGAACCCGCGGTACGGTGTTAAACCGTACACAGCATTTCCAGTGCTGCTCCTTAGGCCGCTCGGACACCTCTCCTAAAGATTGTTACCTATCTGTAAATGGTAACAAAGCCATTATTCTTGCTATTTTTATTTCTCTTGTTATTTTCTTCTGTACCTTTTTACATATTTTTGTTATTTTGGAGGATCTGATTTTACCTGTCATTGTCAAAAATTGTGAAAGTATTTCTACGTCTTTGTAAGTTATATTTAGTAGTTTTTCGGGGCAGCTTCTTTTCTTTTTCCTAATAATAAACCCTTTTTGTGTTTCTTGAGAAGTTTCTTGAGTTTGTTCTTTAGATATATCTTCAATTTTTTCCATAAAACCTCCTATATATCAAACTCTCTTTTTGTATCTATATTTTTTATGTTTTCTTCTTCGTTGTATTCATCATCTAATTCTGAATAATCGGGTTCTTCACTGTCATCAAAGTAATAATCTTCTTGGATATCTTCTATCAAACTTTCTTCAAACGTTTCACCTTCTATAGTTTCTTTGTATTGCTGATTGTTTACGAAATCTGCGTAACTTCCTTGTTTTGATTGAAAAACATCTTTGTCTTCTTTTTGTTTTGGAGAAAGTAACAAAACGTTTTCTGCTACTATTCCTGTACTCCTTTTTGTAATTTCATTACCGTTTTGATCTACACTTTTCCAACTCGACTGGGTTAACCTCCCTTCTATTAATATTCTATCACCTTTTTTGGTATATTTACTTACTAACTCTCCTAATCTTTCCCAGCATATTACATCAAAAAAGTATGTTCTTTTGTTGTCTTTGAATGAATCATCCACCGCTAACCTTACTCTTGATATAGTTTTCCCTTGGGATGTAGTGGATGTTTCTGGATCTTTTACTAGATTACCTACTATTATTACCTTGTTAAAACTTCTTGCCATGTTTAACTTTTCTTAGGAGATTTTACTCTTAGTATAATATGTCTTATTACGTTTTCATCTATTTTTACGAGTTTGTTAAGATTTTCTAACGTTGACTGTGTGCCTTCAAAAACAATGAATTTGTATATCCCTTCTAGGTACTTTTTTCTATTTTTCCTTATGGGGTAAGCTAAGTTTCTTCTACCTAGCTCTGATTCACTTATTACATTTCCATTGTGCTGTTTTATTATTTCCTTAACTCTTTCTATTACGTAAGGTACTATCTGTTCGTTAGGTTCTATTATTAGTCCAATTTCGTAAGTTCTAATTTCATTTTGTTTAGATTTAATAATCTCTTCTCTTATTTGAGAGATATTCATATTTTCACCTTTATGAGGTTTTATGCAAAACCTCAAACCGAGAATTTATTTGCCCCCTTCGGTCATGGGACATTGTACAAAAATTTTGTATGTTTTCATTGTATTTTTGCAATTTAGTGAAAAAATAATAAACAAAATAATGATTCTTTTGGAAAATCCTTTATTTTGCAAAATAGGTATTTGCTTCGTTTATCATTGGTAAAACACTTAGAGAAATTTCAAAAAGTTCTTTGGGTTAAGGGGGAGTTTATGGAAATTCGTTTAGGTACAATTTCTGAAATTAGGAAAGAAAGTTTCGATGCACTAGTACTGATTTCTTTTGAAGGCAAACCTATAAGAAAAATTTTTAGTGATGCTTTAACAAAGTTTATAAATGGTGTGATTGAATCTGAAAAGTTTAAATCAAGTTTTGGTGAAGTTATAGTTGTTCATAGACCTTCTATTCCTAAGAAATTTAATTTTAATAAAATCGTTATTGTTGGTGGTGGGAAAGAAAACAAGTTTGATGTTGAATCTTTGAGGAAGATAGGTAGTATTGTATCCAAGGGAGCAAGTAAGTACAATTATTCTTCTTGTGTTTTTCTTGTAGATTGGAATGTTAATAAGGTAGATAAAATTTACGGTTTTAAGGGGTTAGTTGAAGGATTACTTTTAGGTACTTACAAATTTGATAAATTTATATCAAAGAAGGAAGAAAAAAATGAAAATAAGCTTAGTAGTGTTTTTGTGGTTAAACCTGTAGTTAAATACGATTTGAATAAGATTATTCACAATACTAAGATAGTTATTGATAGTGTATTTTTAGCGAGGGATTTGCAGAATCTTCCTTCGAATATTGCTACTCCGTCTTATATATCTGATGTTGTAAAAGCGGAATGTGAGAAAGTTGGTATTAGAGTTAAGGTTATTGATAAGAACGAAGCTAGAGAACTAGGGATGAATTTGTTTCTTGCGGTTTCTAAGGGTAGTAATGAAGAACCTAAATTTGTTGTTATGGAATACGAAGGTGGTGGAGATAAATGGTATGGGCTTATTGGTAAAGGTATAACCTTTGATACTGGTGGTATATCTTTAAAACCATCTGATAAAATGGAAGATATGAAGTTTGATATGAGTGGTGCAGCAAGTGTTATTGGAACTATCATTGCTGTAGCAAAAATTGGGCTTAAGGTTAATGTTGTTGGTATTGTGCCACTTACTGAGAATATGCCTGGAGGTAGTGCTACCAAACCTGGTGATATAGTTAGAGGAATGGGAGGAATATTTGTTGAGATAGTAAACACAGATGCTGAAGGTAGGCTTATACTTGCAGATGCTCTTGAGTACGTTAAAAGGTATAAACCAGAGTTTGTTATAGACATTGCTACACTTACAGGTGCTTGTGTTGTTGCTTTGGGAAACGAAGCTGCAGGATTACTGGGAAATGATGATAACCTTAAATCTATACTTAAGAAATCTTCACAAAGAACGTTTGAAAGAGTTTGGGAGCTACCTCTCTGGGAAGAGTACGATGAATATATAAAAAGTGACTTTGCTGATGTTAAGAATGTTGGTAATAGGTACGGTGGTGCAATCACAGCTTCAGCTTTTCTTAAAAAGTTTGTGGATTACAAATGGGCACACTTGGATATAGCTGGAACTGCATACTCCGAAAAAGATAAATACTACATTCCAAAAGGTGGAACTGGTTTTGGAGTTAGATTACTTGTAGATGTTTTAGAAAGTATTGAAAAGCATGAAAGTAGTTTTAATAGTTAGTTCTAGAATAGTTAGAGATGCTTTCATATTTGAGCTTATACCAAGAGGGATTAACGTTTTTTGGTTTGATAATGTCTCTGAAGCTATATCTAAATTAAGTAACAAAAAGATTTTTTGCGATGTTGTTGTTTTTGAGTCTTTGAGTAAATATGATACTATCACTTTCGTATCAATGCTTAAATCTTTAGGTTATAAACCAGTTTTGGTTTTATACTCTGAGATACATTCTAAAAGTGAAGTTTACGAATACCTCAAGCTTGGAATAGGTGGATTTCTACAAAAACCCCTTAACCCTAAAAATATATTTCCTATAATTTCAAAAGCTTATGAGAATTTTAAAGGTGCCCCACCCGAAAGACAAGTTGTAAGAGTACAACTTAGAGAAGGTGAAGGAAGTGTAGAGTTTGTTTCATCATCAAATGTAAGAGTTATCGGAAACATAGTTGATTTAAGTGTAGGAGGTTTTGCATTTTCTTATGTCTCTAAGTATGATAACGCATTCTCTCAAGGTGAACAAATAAAAGATATAAAAGTAATACTAGCAGAAGAAGAAACTTTTGTAAAAGGTACTGTAAAACTTAAAGATGAAACAAATAGAAAAGCCGTTATAGTTTTCTCAGAACTTAATCAAGATGCTATCCAAAAAATATCTAGGTTTATATTCCTCAAAACTTCATCTTAAGTGTGAAATTTTTTCAAAATTTGTGTGAAAATTTTTTACAGTTTTTAGCAATTTTTAATGTTGGATATTCTGTTTTGTATGTTTTTATGGGGTTTTTTAAACTTACCTCTTGTTTTGGCACGAAAATTTTATATAATATTTTTTAGGAGATTAAGGTATGAGAAGGGTCATTTTAGCGTTAATTTGTTTTTTTGTATTTCAAAATGTTTTTTATGGAATAATCTTTACTGAAGAGTTTGATAACGATGCTTACATTCATAGTAGGAGTATGGAATTAGAAAATGGTAATGTTACGATTGGTTATCCAGATGTTTTTGGTGATAGGTATTGGTATTCTGAGTGGGGTAACTTTTGTTATTATAATGGTTACTTTTACTTAGTTTGGTCTGATGTTAGGTATGATGGTAGAAACCAGGTTTTTCTTACCAAGCTAGATACGTCTGGTAACGTAATTTTTATAACTAATGTTGAAGTTTCGATAGTTGGTGCTAATAACAGTTATTACGATTTTGCTACAAGACCTACTATTTCTGTTTACGATGCTAACAATATATACGTTACTTTTTTTCAATTTAAGAATGGTAAGTACTACAGTTATACAACGAAATGGCAGGATACTGGTAATAGTTTAGAATTGGTATGGAGTAAGAGAGTTGATAACGGTTTTGGTGATAATATATCTTACACTCCTATTCCTCTTAAATTTTCTTCAACTGTTGATAGTAATGGTAATTTGTACCTACTTCAGGTTTGGCGTAGAGTTGGTTCTGGTGAGCAATCTTATATTTCAAAAATACTTCCGGATGGTACACAGTATTGGTTAATTTCTGGTTTACCGGGTACACAATACCTTACAACGTTTAACAGTGGACTTTTTATAATAGCAGGTGAGGTTTTGTATTTTGATGGCTATATTTACGTTTCGGGACAACATTGGATTTGGTCTCCTTCAAGGGATTTTGGTGTTGGGGTTAACAAAATATCAACTAACGATTCTTATTTATCTTTTTGGGGTAATGGGACAAATATAACTACAGATAGAGGGGGTATTTATAATAATACATCAGGCTTAGCACCTAAAGTTTCAATGGTTATTTTGAATGGGTACTTGTACGTTGCTTTTAGTGACCAAAGAAATGGCGATATGGATGTATTTTTATCGAGAATTAGTACAAATAATGGTGTTAGAGATTGGACTAAACTTATTTCTGGTGGTAGTTTAAACCAAGAGTACCCGTCAATATCTTACGATAGTGCTGGTAATATTTACGTATCTTACGTTGACTGGGCAAGTGGTATTCCAATGTTAAAAGTTTCTAAGGTTGATAAGGATACAGGAAATGTTTTAGGAACGATGACATTTGAATCATCTTTGTACAGTAATACTACAGGTTTTTATCTACCTAAATTTTTTATTGATTCATCGGGTAGTATATACATCTTTTTTAGAGAGGATGGTGGTTTAGGGAAAATTAGGGTTAAAGTTGCTAAGTACGATAGTTTTGGAGGTAACTTACTCTGGATAAAAGAATTTCCAGAAATTCAGTATAAAAAGTACTCTCATGTCTTTTCAAGAAGGATTCTTTCAGATTTGGTTGGCACTCCTGTTTCTGTTAGATTGAATTCTTCATTTTCTGGTAATCCAGTTTTTAAAGTTTCTCCTGATGGTGGATTAAATTATTACAATGCTACAACAAACGAGATTGTTGTATTTACAAATTTAGGTAACGATTTGAGAGTTAGAATTGAAGCAACAGGTAACGGTAATGAGTTAGTAGTTGTATCGAATTACACTGTTGAGGTTATAGATTTTTATACAGGTGATTTGTTTTCTTCTACTAATCCGAGTTTCTCTAGTACTGTAGGTAGTAATTTTGTTTCTGTTTATCCTTCTTCTCAAGTAATAACTAATAATACGTTTTCTGATGGGATTAGTAAATCCGTGTTTCACGTTAAGTTAAATAACATTGGTAATACAAACGGTAATTTTTACCTATACCTTACTCCTTCTGGTTGGAATGTAAGTGTTTTTGATTGGAATGGGAACAATGTTACTACTTCTTTTACGAACGGTAACTACACTATAAGTTTACCTGGTAATGTTTCTACGAACTTTAGGGTTGAGGTGAGTGTACCGTCAAGTGCTTACGATGGAGAATATCAAGATTTCGTTTTGTATTCTAGCGTTACAAGGGGTGGGCTTTTGCATGATGCTTTAACTCTTAGAGTAATGTCTTGGAAATATTTACCGGATGCTTTTATAAGTAATTCTTATACTGTTTTGGGTAAAAACGTTTGGGAACTTTCACCTAGTACTCAAGTTTTTAGCAATGTTGTTAATTCAAGGTTCTATGGATACGAATCTAAAATTACTAATTACATAGTGGTAACTAACTCTGGTATTCTATCTGATGTTCTACGAATAACAAATTTGTTTAGTGTATCTTCTGGTAATATTTCAGACTGGGACATTTCTGTTTATAATGAAAGTGATTCCCAGGATATTTCTAGTTATCCTTATTATTTACCTTTAAACGTTGGTCAAAGTAAGGTTATTAGGGTTATCGTTTCACCTAAAACTAATACACCTATTGGTGCTTACCTTAATTTGAATTTTTACATCTCTTCAACGAATTTTAGTGCTTTTAACGATGATCTTAGGAAAGATAGCGTTAAGTTTGTTTTTGAGAATCATAAATATCAACCTGATTTGGTTTTATCAACGAATTTGTATTTCATAGGTAGTGTTGGTGAAGGAGATTACGTCTCAACAAATACATCTTCTACCCAGTCAATCATGGTAAGAACGGTAAATGAAAGTTCAGTTACTTACTACTTTAAACTTAGAAACGATGGTCTTGAAAGTAGTACTATTTTTCTAAGATCTTTGGGTATAACTAATTCAGATTGGAGTGAAAAGTACTATCATGGGTTAAATGAAATAACAACTTCTTTGACTAATGGTACTAATATCACTTTAAATCCAGGAGAGGAATTTGTATTTAGAGGTAGTTTTACACCTGGTGCTACTGTTGAAAGTGGTGTTGAACCTTGGGTTAAAGTTTTTGCTTATGTAACTAATTTTACGAATTCTTACGATATTGTCTACGCTCGACCAAGAAATATAAAAGTTAGACCTGATGCTATTATTGGTTATGATCTTGCTTCTGCTACAAACGGTAACAATGTTTATAACTCAACTGGTAGTGGACAGTATATTGTAAATTTACTTTTGAAGGGTGGTACCGAAGTAGCTACCAATATAGTTATAGTACAAAACGACAGCACTACTGATCCTGATATAGTAAACATAGTAGGAGATTCACAAACATCCGGATGGTTTATAAAGTACCTCGATATAAACGATAATGACATTACGCACAGTATAACTAACACTACAAATTTAACCTTACCACTCGGTAGTAGTATTACTCTTAAAGTTGTATCCTATCCGTTAAATAGTTTTCCTGACGATGGATGGATAGGAATTAAAATTAAAGCTTATTCTTCTTACGTTTATTCTCAAGAAGATGTTGTTGTTATCTCAAATAGAGCCATAAGTGTTAAACCGGATATAGGTGTTTTTTCTCCTTTTACTGGATGGGTTGATGTACCGAGTATTTCTTCTGCGTATGAGGAACAAGGGAGTCTGAGTAATAAAATAATTGCTGGAAGAACAAACGTTGTTAAGGTAAAACTTAAGAATGATACAGGTAGTATTCAAGACTATATTTTCAAAGTAAGTGTGAGTAATCTAGGTGGAAGTATATCCAATTGGAGTTATACCTTCAAGTCGGTAATAGGTAATACTACAAACGATGTAACAATTTACGTTACAAATAACGGGTGGACGAATACTTATACCTCAAACCAACAGGTTGAAGTTTTATTATACTTGTCCTTAACTAACGATGTTGAATATAACCTTGGTACTACAAACGGTGCTGTAAGCAATATGATAGAATTGAAGTACGATTTTGTAAGTGTATTTAGAGGTAGTATAGTTGATAAAGGAATGCATAGCTTTACTGTTGTTAGAGGTATGCCTGATGCTTACCATGAATCTGCTTACAGGGGGTTGGGAATTATAACTAACGATTTCAATTTTGATAATTACGTTTTGTACGGTATAACTAAAAATTATCCTAGAAATGATATTGTTTTGAAGTTTAAAAATGTTGGAGATTCGATAGATACGTTTAGAATTTTTGTAGACATCTCCAACGGTAACCAACCAAATAACCATATTACAAACTGGATTTTTAAGTTCTTTGATGAGAGTACAAATGATATAACTTCTTATCTTACCAATACAAACTCTGGATGGACCAATAACATAAGTGCAGGGTATGAGAAAATAGTAAGAATGGAAATTGTTAACAGTAATGGATTTGTTAATGATAACGTATTCTTTTACTTTTACTTTGAAAGCATTACCAAGGAAAAGAGAAGGGATGTTTTATGGTTTGAAAGTATTATTACACCAGGATTACCTGATGTTGCTATTTCAAATCTAATTACTGGTACCCTTAAAGGTACTAACCAGTTCGCCCCCGATAGCTATGACTATCAAAAATTAGAAACTAATGAAAAAGGTAAATTTAAAATTGTTATGAGAAATATAGCTCCTATTGAAGGATATCCAGCCTTTAGATTAAAAGCTACATTTTACGGTGATGTTAGTAAATTTGATGTTTACCATACTAACAAGTTAGGAGATTATGTGGATAATTCTGTACTTACTACTTTGGGGTATACTAACAATTTGAGTAATTATAATTTAGCTAATGGATGGCCTGAAGATTATTTAACCTTGTATGTTGTACCTAGACCTGGTATTAGTCCTGGAGATAAAATTATAATAAGGTATGAATTCAGTTTGTACGATAATCCTGGGGTATACGATTACATATTTGTGACTAATCAGTTTGTTTCTCCTAGAGTTGTTGTTATGTCTTTGCCTTCGTTTTCTACAAATGTTGATGTTTACATTGGTAAATATCAGAGTGTTTTTGGTAATATTATTGTGTCAAACGGTGATGTTGTTTGGGAACAGTTTACCTTAAAAGCTAATCAATCAAACCCAAGTGGATGGACCATAAAATTTTACACTAACTCAACGGATGTCTCATCAAGTGTTTTTGGTAGTGGATTTGTAACTCCGCCTATAGATGGAAATAATATTTACCTTTTTACTATCAAGATAACTAACCTTTCTGAACTTGTTAGCGGAACTACTAATATACTAGAAATTAAAGGAATATCTAAGAAAAATACAAACGTTACATCTACTCTAAGGGTAAATATAATTTACGTTGATGCTATTGCAGATGTTTTTGCTAAAGGTGATGATATTGATAACAATGAAGAAGTTGGTAAAGGTGTTATAGGTTATGCTCTAACGAATAAGATAGAAATACATGAAACGAATATTTACAAAGTTTATTTAAGCAATTCTATAAATGCTGGTAGCGATGTTAGGTTTACCGTAGCGGTTGAAAGTAATTATTCTCCAGAATTCGTTACGAGAATTTTCGATCAAAATAATAACGATATAACATCATCTGTTTTCAATTCTAATTACATTGTTTCTTTACCTTCAGGTGGAAGTACGTTTATAAAAGTTTATAGGATTCTTACCAATACCAACTCAACAGTTTCCAATGGTTTTTATTCTTACGTTAGAATATCTATGAATACCTTTGATATTCAGAATAACATATACGATTATATTGTTTTAAGGGATGTTGTTGTTTATCCTAGGGTTGATGTTAGGAGTGCGAGTGGGTTTGATAATATATTTGTATTTTCATCGTATTCGGATGCCGGTAAAAACTTGAAAACGTTTAAGAATATTCCTACTAGTATCTATCTTGGTATTATGAATTTAGATACTGTCAAAGAAAAATTCTACGTTAAAGCTTCTTCTGGAAATGAGGTATGGAGTGTTAAGTATTATGACCTTAACAATAACGATATAACTGAAAACGTTGTTAACGGAAGTTACATTACTCCAGATGTTGAAGGTGGCTCTTATTACATAATAAAATCTGTTATTAAACCTTCAATTGATGTCAATCCAGCGGACGTTTTTGAACAGATTGTTGAGGTAAAATCTCACAAAAACCAATCTAGAAGAGATTATATAACTAACAAAGTTTCAATAGAAAGTATGTTTATTGTTGGTAGTGTAAAAGATAAGAAAACTAAGAGAGGAATACCCAGACCTACCATTGAAGTTACAGATCCTTACGGTGTTAGAGTTAAGGTTACTGGTGATGATGATGGAAACTATTCTGCTCCTGTTTATCCTGTTATAGGTGGACTTTACAGAATGAAAGTTGATGCTCAAGGTTACGTTGGTACTCTTACTAATATATACTTCGAGATAGGTACAAATGTTGTTAACTTTGAATTAGTTGGTCTTAATATGAGTTCGGATAAAGTTGATGTTAGGATTTTCCCCAATCCTATGGAAAGTGGTAAAGGTGGTAGTTTTGTGTACGCTTTGAATGAACCATCTAAAGTTAGTGTGTCTGTGTACGATTTGAGAGGTAAGTTAGTTAAACATTTGGTAAAAGATGAATACAAAGAAAAGGGTGTTTATTACGTTTTGTGGGATGGGTCTGATGAAAACGGTAGTTATTTAAAGCAAGGAGTGTATATTTTTGTGATAAATAACGGTAAAGAAGTTGTTGTAAAAAAGTTGTTTGTTAAGTGAGGAGGTAAGTGTATGATTAGAAAGCTTTTCTTTGTTTTGGTTTTTACTTTTATTTCTTGGGTTTCGTTTGGTGGTTTTTGGTATAAAACTGTTTCTAATACTATTGTTTGGGAAGAGAATTTCCTAGATTCTTTACATCTCGATTCTTACAATAGTTACATTGGTTCTTGGGTAGGTGGTGCTAGAAATAATGGTTTTGTTTTGTGGGGGTGGGATGGTCCTATAGTTGATGTTGTTGTTGATAAGGTAAATTCTAAAGTTTATACCGTTGGTGAACTGAATTTGTATTCTTATCTTACTACTCCTTTCGCTGCTAATCCTAGTTTTAGGTATGATGTTTTTGCTAACAAATTAAATTTAGCAGGAATTAGAGAATGGCCTTTAAGTGTCATAACCAGAACTAATACAAACGAATCTTCTTTGTCGTGGGATCAATTTAATTCTAGATATCCTTCTGTGTGTGTTGATAACTCTGGTAATCTTTACGTTGTCTATAGTGATCATATAGGTGGAGCTTGGAGATTAATTATACAAAAAGTAAACAGTTCTGGTGTTTTACAGTGGGGAAATTCTTTACAGGATAACTATATAGCAAATACAGCAAACTATCAAGCTAAACCTATCTACTATGGTGGGCATGTTTTTGTTGCTTACTACTTGGGTAATAATATAAGGATTGCAAAAATAAATGCTAATACAGGGAGCATAGTTGCTGATCAAGTTGTTAATACAACGACTTCTGGTAATAATTACTATCCTGATATTGCTTTAGGAAGTGATAACTACCTTTACGTTGTTTGGATTAATAATAATAATGGTACCTTTAACGTTTTATCTCAGAGAATTAATCCATCTACTCTTAATAGGGTAACTTGGGGTGGTAATACTTTGGATAAGGTAGTTAATGTTTACACTAATTATGGTAATGCTAACTATTGGTATGCAGGTGAGGAAACTGTTTCTATTGATGTTGATGGTTATGATCTTTACGTTGCTTTTAGGTTGTACCATAGGGATTTTGCCAGGAGTAAGGTATTTTTGCAGAAAGTGAATTTTTCAGGTGGTAATTTCGTTAGGGTCTGGACTAACAATGTAACTAACATTGGTGGTAACTGGATAACTAACGATGTTATGGTTGGAAATGGTACAACTTACGGTATTTATAATGCTGATGCTTACCCAGACATTTCCGTTGTTGGTGATTATGTTTTTGTTTTGTGGATAAACCATGGTCCTACAGAAAACGATCAAGCTTTTCTTCAGAAAGTTGATAAAGTTACAGGTGAGATGCTCTTTGCTAAAGATTTAAACCTTGGTTTTCTAGCAAGTGTTGGTCATCATGCTAGAATTTCAACGGATGGTGCTTTTTTGTACGTTATTTCTGCAAATCCTTACAGAAATTTAGTTAAGTTAGATCAATTTGGTAATGTTGTTTTTAACGTTAATGTTGATAGCGGTGAAGGGATAAGAAGTAATAATACTCTTGCTGGTTTTAGAACTAAGAATTTGATTTCTCCTGACAATTTAACGGGTTTTGTTCCTATTTCTGCTACCGTTAATGCTAACTTTCAAGAATTGCCAAACGGTGCTGAAGTTAAGTTTTTGCTTTCACCAGAGGTTAATCCTAGCTCTGGAGCATCAACTAACTACATTACTTTAACGAATGGACAGAGTGGTAACTTTGTGAATCAGAAAGGAAACGTATTTTTGTATTTGATACTTAACAATAGAGTTAACGAAGGTACCAATACGATAGTGCTTACTAATCTTAAAATTGAGTTTACGGATTACTACTTTAGCGATGGTATGGTTGGTAAACTACCTTCAGGAAACGATATTTCAGGTCTTAACTTGATAAGAGGGAATAACGATTACAATAATCAACAACTGGTTGATGATTACACCTACAACGATGGTACTAGTTCAGCAAGTGGTTTTTGGTATTTTGTTAACAATGCTACTTCTGCTAGAGATATAAGAATAAGGGCAGAGAGTAGTGGAAATCCTAATTGGACTGTTAGGTACTTTTTGTGTACAAACAGTGGTAGTGGATGGGTTACTAACTATGAAGTAACATCTTTGTTAACAGGTTCAGGTTTTATAACGAATTTGCAACCTTATCTTGGTGGTAATTCTAACTTGGTTGTTATTAAGGTTTTTCTTACACCATCTACAAGTTTATCAAGTGGAGATAACTATACTGTTAAGGGATACGTTGATACTAAACTACCTGATAACAGTTGGGTTTTATCTGATGTTGTTGGGTTTAGGGGTATTGTTAGTAGTGCGAGACCTGACTTAAGAATTAGTAAGGATAATGGTATTTATATTGGCGATGGTATTGTTAATTCTGATGGTAGTGATCAAACTTTAGAGTTAAGAATGAACGTTGGGGTTGAAAAGGTAGGGTATTTTTATGTTAAGAATTTGGGTGGTAACGATAATATTAGAATTCAAGGGACTGGAGGTGATGGTTGGTGGAAAGTAAAATACCTTACCAATGGACAAGATGTTACTTCTCAAATTGTTAGCGGCACTTTTGCTCTATCTTTACCTTACGGACAAGAGTTTGGACCAATTGAAGTAAGGTTTTCTCCTACTAATTCTTCTGTTCCTGTAAATGTAGCAAAAAATATATTGATTAAAGGTTATTCTAGTACTGACATTTCTAAAGAAGATATTGTTAAGTTTGTTTTAAGACCTGTTGTTAGTAAGGTTGAGCTGGTTATAAGAAAATCTAACGACTCATCTTGGGTTGGTGCTGGGGTCTTTTCTCAAGATTATTCTCAAAGGATAAGTAACAGAATTGATAACGGTATTACTAATTTCTATGAAATATCGGTAACTAACCTAGGAAGCTATTACGAAGATATTACAGTTAAATCTAGTAATAGAACGTTTGCAAGTGGATGGAACGTTAGGTATATTTTTGATAATTTTGATATTACATCTATTATAACTAATCAAGGTTTTGTTATTTCTAATTTATCTCCATCTAACGTTTCCAGTAATATAGTGGTTATGGTTATATCTCCTTACAGTTATCCTGATGGTGCTAATGAAGTTATGGGAATTTTTGTTGATGGTATACCTGACGGTGATACTAATACAATTTCAAAGAGAGATAGTGTTGCCTTGTATGACAAACTTGTTTCAACAAAAGTTGATGGAATAATAGTTTCTTCTTTGTATGGGTCTGTAGGATACAATGTTATAACTGATGATCCTTTATCTCAGTACATCTACACTTATACTGTAACAAACAGTGTATACAGTATTGTATTGTCTAATCCTTCACCTTCGGATTTTGAATTTAATGTTAGAGTTACTAACTTGAACAATATTCAATGGAGGATTGCTGTTTCGAATGGAAGTAGTGATATAACTGAAGATATTACCAATGCTAACGGTTGGAATACTCCTTTAATACCTTCTGGTAGTGCTTTGGGTATTACGTTGTTTATTTCTTCAACTAATGAAACTACAGGTTTAGGTGCTAACGTTGGAGATACAAATAAAGTTTTTGTGTTGGTAAAATCCCCTCTTAAAAGCAGTGTTGTTGATAACTCTATGATCTACGTTGAAAAAGCTTTACCACCAGATTTGATAGTTAAAAGAACAAATGAAGCATTGTACAGAGGTTATAACGTTTTTTCAACTAATCCAGATCTAGTAGATCAAGTTGTTAACAATTCTTACCCAAATAACGATACAACTTACAAAGAAGGCTTGTTTAGAATTAGAAATTTAAGATTGCTACCTGAAGATTTCGTTTTGAAAGTTAGTGAAGTTTTGAAAGATAACCAATGGGAATACATTGTTTACAAGTATATTGGACCAAATATAGATAACCCTGATTTCTTAAATCTGTCACATTGGCAAGATGTTACTACTCAAATTACCAATAACGGAATAACAAACTCTGTAAGTAGTGGAAACGATATTCTTTACAGAATTTCTGGTAAGCCTGTTGATGCTACGAATAATAACGATAAGTTAGTTTTGAATTTTAAAGTTTACGGTGTTAGTACAAAATGGGAAGATGTTGGTTCGTTTAGAATAACGTTTGGTGTAGGTCTTCCAGATGTTTACGCTTACGATGGTAGTGGTAAAAACGTTGTTGTTGATGATTACAGTATAAGTGTTACTAACATTTTTGATAAAGCTTTGGGGGATATGGTTGCGTTCTACGTAAGTAATAGAAATTCTGATATTGGTGGTAATTTTACTTTAAGGGGAGATAACGATAAAGGTCAGTGGGATATATACTACTATTCTTCTTCCACTAACGATATAACCTCTTCTGTTGTTGGAAGTGGGTATCCTATTTTTGTTTCACCTTCCGGGGTATATACGTTTTATGTAAGAGTAAAAGCTATTTCTGGTTCTACTTACGGATTTGGTCAAATGACTAATTTTGATATTCTTGTTGAGAACGATCAAGGTAATTTGGATACTATAAGGTTAGTTTCAATAATAACAGATAGAGGAATTCCTGATGTTTATATTTCGAGTGGTTGGAGTAACGTTTATGAGACCTCTCCTTCTAGCCAAATACATGTTGAATATTTAGGTAAAGGTGATTTTGTTACTAACTATTTCTATGTAGGAAACTGGAGAACACAAGTTGAGACTAATAAACTTTACATAACTACTTTTTCTGTTTCTGACTTTTCACTTAAGGTTGAGAAGTACAGTAACTTTTCTTGGGTTGATATAACTTCTGAAGTTACGGATATTTCAGTTAAACATGTTATGCCTATGGATACAGTTACTTACTTAAGGGTTATTGTTAGTGTTGATTCGAATACATCGTTACCTATAAACACTTTGCAAGATATAGATATTCAATTGGAATCGCAAGGTGGGTTGAGGATTGATAAAGGTAGGTTTAGGTACGTTTTGACAGATATGGGTAGACCAGATATTTACTTTGTATCTGGTACTTTGACAAATGGGTACAATGTTTATGAAACTGCTCCATCTATACAAGTTCAAGATGTTGAAATAGAAAAAGGAGTTACTAATACTGTTTTACTCAATTTAGCTAACCTTAGGATTAAGAATGAAGAAATGAGGATTTGGAGTTCTGGAAATCCTTACGACAAATTTAATATTAATTATTACATTTCTACAAATGGTGGAGGTTTTTGGAGTAATGTAACATCTTCAATAACTAATTTAGGTTTTGTCTTACCTATACTAGCTAACAGTAACGTTATTTTGAAGGTTGAAAGTTTGTTACAGATAAATTCGACTAACGTTATAGATGATGTTTTAAGTGTTGATTTTAGGTTATATTCGTGGGTAGGTATTTCAAACGATAACTTTAGGTTAAGGTATATAGTGAAAGATAAGAATAGACCTGATGTTTTTACTGTTAGTGTTGGTAGTAATGTATTTTTCCCAATACCGCAGGGAGTGACTAACTTGGTAGAAAAAGGTATTTCTGTGACTCAAAGTTTGATTTTGTTGAATGCAAAAGATGATAGAACTTCAGACTTTATTCTTAGTGCTAACGGTAGCTACGGTGATTGGAATGTCAAGTTCATTTTGAATAATGTTGATATAACTAGTGATGTTACTGGGAATGGTTTTGATTTAGTTGGTCTAGCGCCTCTAACTTCAAAAACTCTTGAAGTTGTAATGTTACTTAATTCCAATTCTTCGTATACTTTTGAGAGTAATTACGTTGTTAACTTTAAAATGTTTTCTTACACAAAACTAATTCGTGATGAATTTAATTTGTTATTTAAGGTGGATGATAGGGGTAGACCAGATGTATTTTTGGTTAGTGACCATAACAATGTTTATTACCCGTCACCTCAGATAGTAACTAATAAAATTGAAAAAGGTGAACGTATAACAAACTATTTCTATGTCCAGAATGATCGTAGTGATAGAGATGAAAATATTACCATAATTGTGCAATGGGATACTAACACAAATTGGAGTTATCAAGTTGAATTTAACGATGGTGTTGGTTGGAATGATGTAACTTATTATTTCACTAACGGTGGATACGTTACGAATATATCTTCTGGAAGTATTGTAACTGGTAGAATTGTTGTGTATTTAAGTAACGATTCTGGTATTGGTAGTGCTTTGCGTAATCCTGTATCAATTAGAGCACTTTCTGAGGGTAAACTTGTTGAAGATGTTGCTGTTTTGGATTTAATTACCGTTGATCCAAGACCAGACCTTATTGCTATACCTGTGAGTAGTGGTGGTAATAGTGTTGGTGATAATGTATACGAATCGAGTAATAACGTTAGTTCTAACTCTGTTGCCAAAGGTTACGTTATGTTAGTTCAACCTTCAATTTACTCTGTGATCGTTGAGAATGATGATCTTATTGAGGATACGTTTATTGTAAAAGCTGGTGGTAATTTGTTTGTTCAGGGTAAATGGATGGTAACAATTAAGGACCAAAATGAAGTAGATATTACTTTATTTATGTCTAATAACGGTATGACTAACAAGGTACAAGGCACAAATTCCATTGTTTACATTGTTGAAGTTAGAATGATTGATCCTAACAATGTAGGTATAGGTGAGAGTAATGAAGTATATTTTGAGGTTTACTCTACTAAAAATACTAACAGAATTGATTATGTAAGGATTGTTACTACTAGGGTTGAAGTTGAAGTTTTTGGAAAAGTTTCTGAGAGGGTTAGTGGGACTCCTATTAAGAATGCAGTTGTTGAAGTTTACGAATCTAGGAGTAAAAGAATTGTTAGATCTCTTGTTTCGGATAACGAGGGTAAATTTAGTTTAAAACTTATTCCTACTACTTATAAGTTTGTTGTAAGGAGTAAGGGGTATATAGTTTACGAAAAGGAGATAACTATTCCTGAGGTTTTAGAGTACAATTTAGAAGATTTTCTTTTGTTGAGGTTCAATTTGAAGGAAGATGTTTTAGATGTACATTCTTTCCCGAATCCTACGGTAGTTGGTGGTAGTTGTAGAATAGTTGTTAACATTCCTACAAAATCAAAGGTTAAGATTTTTGTAGTTAATCTAAACGGTACTGTTTTGAAGAGGTTTTTAAACGGTGAAGAGGTTGAACCGGGTAATTATGACTTTGTTTGGAATTTGAGATCCGATGATGGTACCATATTAAAGCAAGGTGTATACCTTTTGGTTGTTAACGACGAGAAAGATACCATTATAAAGAGAATTATGATTAAATAGGGTAATCCCCTTTTTTGGAGGTATGTATGAGGAGAGTTTATTTTATTGTTTTTTGTGTTATTTTTGTTGCAAGTGGTTTTGGTTTATCTTTGCTTGATAATACTATTGGACCCAGGCCTTTATCTTTTGGTGGTGCTTACGTTGCTGTTGGTGGTGATAATGAAAGTGTTTTTTGGAATCCTGCTGGGTTACCTAACGTAAATTTTGGTTCTGTGTCTTTGGGTTATCAGAATAGATTTATAGGTTTTAATTATTTGGAGTTTTACGGTAGTTTTAAAGTACCGGTTAAGAATATAGATCTTTTGGATGGTGTTGGGGGAATAGGGTTTGTTTTCTGGTCAACGGAGGAAGAGAAATGGAATGATATAAACGAGCTTGAAGGTAAAGTTTACGCTTCTGAATACTTATTTGGATTAGGGTATAAAAAAGTTTTTTCTGAAGCGTTGTCTTTTGGTGTTGCTTTGAAGCTTGCTGGGCAAGGTGTAGATGATGTTTCTTCTATGTCTTTTGTTCTAGATGTTGGTGCTTTAAGTAAAGTTGAGGGAGTTGGTATTGGTCTTGCTATAAGAAATATAGGAATAGGAAGCACAAACATAGATATACCTATTGGAATTTCTTTAGGAGCGGTTTACACTGTTTTTTCTACTCCTGATGGTCAACATTCGGTTTTGATTTCAGGTCAATTAGATTCAATACAGGGTAGTGGTTTTTCACTTAAGGCTGGAGCAGAGTATACATGGATACCTACATTTTGGGATGGTATTATAAAAACTAGATTAGGGTACGATACTTCTCCGTCTAAGGATTTGGGTATTCTTTCGGGGTTGGGGTTAGGTTTTGATGTTTACTGGTATGGTGCTACTTTGAAGTACTCATTGTACAACTTGGGGTTTATTGGTGCTTCGCATAATGTCCAACTTTCCTATGATTTTGATTTCTTATTCAAAAAGACGTTCGAAGATAGAGAATTCCCATCCATATCTTTACTAATTAGACCTAAAATGATACTTCTAGATACTAAAGAGTACAATAGTATCAATTTTGAGATTAGTATTGCTGATAACGTTGGAGTTAAGTACTGGGGATATAAGATAATTGATAGTAGTGATAATGTTGTTTACGATTTTGGGGTAACTAACGCAAAATCTCTACCTAAAATATCTAAGTCTATTAATTGGGATGGTAAATCGCAAACAGGTACACCTTTGTACGATGATATTTACAAACTTAAGGTTTTTGCTTACGATGAAAGTGGTAATTTTTCTGAAAAGGTAGAGAAGAACATAATAATAAGTTCTGATCCAAGAAATATAGTTTTGGTTGTTGATAAATCTCTTGTAACATCACCACAAGATAAAGTTAACATATCATCGTTTAGACAAATTAAAGAAAATATTGTTTCGTATAGGATTGTTATTATTTCAGAAAGAAGTGGGGATGTGGTTAGGGAATTTAAAGAAACTGCTAACGTTAGACTTAGCAAGGATGGTAAAGTTATTAGTGGTAAGCTTATAGATTTTAAAGGTATTGAATGGGATTTAAAGGATAGGAATGGAGAAATACTTGAGAAAGGTACTTATGTGATTCAAGGAGAGTTTGAGTTTGTTGGAAATGTTACAAGAAAAACATTTCCTGTTGAAGTAAAGTTAGATTTTTAATTTTGAGTTTTCTACTTGAAATATGGAAAATATTTGATTATATTAATTAAAATTTGTTCTTTTACATAGGAAGTGTTCTATGAAAGAAGTTGATTGGTCTAATTTTTTTGAGAGAAATCACGATGAATGTGGTGTAGGGTTTGTTGCTAACGTTAAGGGTAAGAGGAGTCACAGAATAGTTTTGAATGGTATAAGGGCGGTTTCTAATTTAAGTCATAGGGGTGCTTTAAGTGCTGATGCTAAGACTGGTGATGGGTGTGGTATTCTTACCAGGATTCCGTATAAATTCTTAAAGAAGGTTTTTTCACCTTCTCTGGAAGAAGGAAAATTTGCAGTTGGAGTTGTATTTCTTCCAAGAGATGATGAGTATAAAAGTAAAGCTTTTAAGATAATAAGTGATGTTTTAAGATCTAGGGGTATTGAGGAAATTGGATGGAGAAAGGTTCCTATTAGAGAAGAGTTTTTAGGTGAGTCTGCACTAAAAACTCTCCCAGATATACAACAACTTTTTGTTAAGGTTAAAGATAATTCAAAAAGTACTGAAAGAAACCTTTACATTGCTAGGAAAAATATTGAGTATCTATTTTATGAAAATAATCTAGATGATAAGTGTTATATAGTATCTTTTTCTTCAAGGACAATTGTGTATAAAGGGCTTTTGATTGCTTCACAACTTACAAACTTTTTTGAAGATTTAAACGATGAAGATTTTGAATCTGATTTTGTTATTTTTCATCAAAGGTATAGTACTAATACCTTACCTAACTGGTTTATTGCTCAACCTTTTAGGATGTTAGCTCACAATGGTGAAATTAACACTATTCAAGGAAATTATTACTGGATGAAGTCTAAGGAATTTAGTTTTTCGGATGATGTTTGGGGTGATGATACTAAGTATTTGAGACCTGTTATATGGCCTTACGGTAGTGATTCTTCGCAACTTGATAATGTTTTAGAGCTTTTGTATATGTCTGGTAGGGATTTAATACATTCTATAATGATTTTAGTTCCGGAAGCTTACAAATCTAATCCATTTTTAAGTGATGATGTTAAAGCGTTTTTTGAGTACAATTTAACTGTTTCTGAACCTTGGGATGGTCCAGCAGCTTTGGTTCTTACTGATGGTAATGTGATTGTATCAGCTCTCGATAGGAATGGGTTAAGACCCGTAAGGTATGTTTTAACCGAAGATGATGAAATAATTTTAGGATCTGAAGTAGGGATTGTTGAAGTTGATGATAAAAAGGTAGTTGAAAAGGGTAAATTAGGTCCTGGACAGATTTTAGCAGTTGATCTTAGTTTAGGTAAAATTCTTAAGGATAGAGAAATAAAAGAAACTTATTCAAAGATTAATCCTTACAAAGAGTATGTTAAAAATATAGTTCATGTTAAGATTCCTGATATTTCTGGGATAACGTACCATAAGTTTTTTGTGGGTGAAGAACTCATAAGACAGCAGAGAGCATTTGGTTATGATGAAGGAGAAAAAACAAAACAGTTATCTGAAATGATTGTTACAGGTAAGGAACCTATAGGTTCTATGGGAGATGATACTCCTTTACCTTTTTTTTCATTTAAGCCGAGAAGTATTTTTGATTACTTTAAACAGAGGTTTGCTCAAGTTACAAATCCCCCCATAGATCCTTACAGAGAAAAGATAGTTATGTCTTTAGATACTTACGTTGGTTCTTACGGTGATATGTTGAGAGATAGCCCGAATAATACTAGGTTGCTAAAATTTTATTCTCCGGTTATATCCAATTCTGAATTGAGCTATTTGAAAAATTTAAACGATTCTAATTTTAGAAGTATTGTTATTAAAACTCTTTATAAACCTGATAGTACATTCAGTAACTTTGAGAAGGAGCTTGAAAGAATCATAGATGATGGTGTTAGAGCAGTTAAGGAAGGATATAATATAATAATTCTCAGTGATAGGGGAGTAAATAGTGAATATGCTTATATACCTATTCTTTTAGTTAGTTCGGGGTTACATCATAGGCTTATAAAGGAAGGTTTAAGAAGTAAGTGTTCTATTGTGGCTGAGACTGGTGAAGCTAGAATTGATCATCACTTTGCAGTGCTTATAGGGTACGGTGTTTCTTTGATAAATCCTTACCTTGCGTATGATACTGTTATTGATATTGCTCAATCAGAAGCTTTTGAAAAGCAAGTTGATCTTCTTTCGGATTACAATGCAGTTCTTAATAACTATAAAAAAGCTATAATAGCTGGTCTTTATAAGATAAT
>CALFVP010000098.1 GCA_937928175.1 uncultured bacterium
AATGTTGAGAGTATTGGAAAATACAATCTTGTTTTTGGTTCTCTTGAAGGTGTTCAACCTTCTTACTTGGGGGGGATCGTTGATAAAATTAAGGAAAAAGTAAAAAATGTTATAGTTTTTATTACTTCCAATAGTGAGAATGGTATAAGTTTTGTTTCTGGGACTAATGCTAAAGAAATTGATTTACAGAAAATTGTAAAAGAGATGTCTAGCTTAGGGGTTAAGGGAGGTGGTAGACCTGATTTTGTAAGAGGTTCAATTACTGACATTGAGAAAGTAAAGTCCTACCTTAAAAACACTTTGTCCAGTACGTAATTTCGGTAGAAATGTTTTGTATTTTGATAATGTTTAAGTTTGAAGTATAAAATTTAAATAAAATTTGTACAGGGGTATTTTATGGATTGGGTAATGGAAGTATTTTCTTACCTTTCTAAAGGTGGGGTAACAATGATTTTTATATTTTTGGCTTCTATTATTGGTGTTGCTATATCTATAGAAAGGTACGTTTTTTTCTCTTCTTTAAGGAAGTCAATGAATAAACTTTTTAGTATTGCTAGGGAGAAGATATCTAAAGGTAGTATTAGGGATATTGTTGCTATATGTGATTCTGAGAAAAACGTTGCTTCTAACATTTTGAAAACAGCTATCGAGGCTTACATTAAAGGAGCTAGCAAGGAAGATATTGAAAACTCTATAGAGGATATTGCTAAAATAGAATTACCCGTTCTGAATAGGTATTTGTATCTTCTTGGAACTATGGTTACTATTGCACCTATGTTGGGATTACTAGGTACCGTTTTAGGTATGATAAAATCTACATCTGTTTTAGCAGAGAAAGGGCTATCTTCTCCTTCTGAGCTTCTTGGTGGTATAGCTGAAGCACTTATAACTACCGCAACAGGCTTAATTGTTGCAATTCCTCTTCTCATACTTTATAACTACTTATCAAACAAATCTCAGGAAATTATCGAAGAGATAGAGTCAAATATTACAGAAATTTTACTGTCAATTTCCTCAAACAGAAGTATTTGGTAGTATGAAAGTAAGGTTTTATTTAAAACTCTCGATGATTCTATCAGGTTTTGCTTTTCTTTCTATAGTTATTTTATCGTATTTTTCGCTAATCTTTTTGAACCAAAATTTAAAACAAGAAGAATTTTTTAACTATTTCTTTACATTCGGGGTACCTATTATTGTTATTGCTTTTGTCAGTGGAGGAATTTTGTGGTATGTTTATTTTTTTAAGTATAGAAATTTTTTAAAGTTGTACAAGGACGAGTATGATTTTTTAGTTTCCAGGATTCTTGATAATTCTGATGTTAGAAAAGTATCGTTTACTGAGTCCATATTCAAAGGGTTGGAAAAAGATGAGTTTGGATTTTATAAAATTTTACCTTACGATGAATTTGGAGAACTTTCTAGGTTTATAAATGCTCTCCTTACAAACGTTTACAGTTATGAAATCGAAAAAAGTAGATTATTGTCTTACCAAAAGGAGGTTATTAACAAACTTTTAAATTTTATAGATGATCCTGTGGTTATAGTTAGGAGATCTCACAGAAGGAGAGGTAACATAATTGTTGGAAATTTAAATTTATCTTTTTTAAGGGCTATTAGGGCTGAAAACGTTGTCAAACTTGCTACAAAACTTTTTAATATGTTTAAAATTAAACAATCTCATGATAAGTATCTTTATGATCTTATAGTTGATATTGTAAGGTTTGAAGGAATAAGTGAAAAGCTATTATCTGGAGATATTGAAGAGATGTTCGTAGGTCAAGAAGTTGGAATAGAGGAGTTTTTAGTTGATATTGAGTGGTTTTTCCATCCTGTTGATGATAAATCCAGAAATATTATACTTTTTCTTAAAGATTTGGTAAAAGGTAGTGATTTTATGGATATTGATAAAGATTTAGTTTTGAATGTTTTAGATTATGAGGAGTATAGAAATTCCTATTCGTTACCTGATTCTGTATCTCAAACTGACGTTATTCCCCTTGTTGCCCCTGATGATGAAAACCTGTTTATACAGAAAAAACAAGAGATGTTTTATCGTTCTGGTATAGATTTGAAAGATTTTAGGTTTATTTTAGGTAGTGCAAGCCCCAAAACTAACGAGACAGTTTTTGAATCTACGTTTACAGTAATACCCGCTACCAGTAAGAATTTTTCACCAGAGAAAATGCTCGTTCTTTACTTTAAAAAAGTATCTATTGTAAGTAACTAGGTTTTTTTGGTTATTCCCATTTTTTCTATCATCTCAATGAAATTGGTTTCTTTAGCTTTTTTCAGTATATCCTTAAGTTTTATTTTTCCTAAGTATTCGTTTATTTCTTCGGTTAATCCTCTCCATACCTCCGCTAAAATACAATCTTCCACTATTGGGCATTTCTTTTTGAAAGTAGGATTTAAACACCATACAGGAATTACTTTACCTTCCGCTGCTTCAATTATCTCAAGTAAACTCATGTTTTCGTAATCCTCTTTAAGTAAATACCCCCCTTTTACTCCTCTTACACTTTTCACTATACCTGCTTTCTTTAGTTTTATAAATATCTGTTCTATGTACCTTAGAGGAATATTTTGGTATTTCGCTATGGTGCTTAGAGAAATTGGTAACTTTTCCTTGTTTAACCCCATGTATATTACAGCTCTAAGCCCATACAACGTCCTCGTAGATATCTTTATCATCCCCTTCCTCTAAGAATACAATTTAATTATAACAATTTATACCTTTACAGTCAAACTTTATTGGCTTGCCAATTTCATTGGTTTGCCAATTTTTTTTGGTGGGAGTTTCTAAGGTTATTAGAATTTTTGATTTTTGGTATTTTTACTACTAATAATTTTAGTATTGGGAGAGTACTTATGAAAAGGTTTAGGTTAGGTTTTGCTGTAAAGATGAGTTTGGTTGTTTCAGTTTTAATATTTCTACTAATTTTTGCATTCGTCTACTTTCAGATGAATAACTTTTATTCAAAGACTATAAACTACACTAAAAATATGTTAAAAACATTTAATAAAGGATTTAAAATAGAGTATTTTGGGTGGTTTATCGGTAGTATCAATGATTATGGAAAACAAATTTTATCTTCTAAAGAAGATGAGTTTAAGTTTTTTAAGGATTTTATAGACCCTAGTTTATACGGTATAAGTGCTTACAACATTTATACAAACGTGTATGATTATATTGCATCTACATTTTATTGGAATGGTAAAGAAGTCTTTTCACAAGATCCTTTTTATAAAGAAGATACTAACCTTTTAAGATTTCTTAAAACTAACGATTTAAAAGTTGGTGAGAGTATGTATTACCTTGATTACGAGCGTAATGATTTTATTTACCTATACAAACTTAATAAAGGTATAATAGGTGGTAAAATTTATGTTGATGTTCTTAACAGGGACATTTTGAGGAGTGTATTTATGGGTATTAAACTTAATTTTTACTCTGGTATAGCTAAGAGTTTAGGGGATGAAGTTAATTTTGTGAGTGTTATTGAGGAGTTTGAAGGTGCTGAAGTTAGTGAAGTGTATAAGGTTCTTATTTCGGAGGTAAAGGATTTTAAGGAGGCGGAAGTTGTTGGTAAGGTTATAGGTGATAGTATATGTTTTCTTTTAGTTCAAGATTATTGGGAATTTAAATTTTTTGGGGTTATAGAATTACCGCTTAGGGGTATATTTGCTTTAAGTATTTTTGAGAGTAGTTTAATTGTATCTTTGCCAGTTGTTATAGTTTTGTTTGTTGTGATGGTTTTTATGTTTGGTAGAGCATTTAAGGAGTATAAGGAGTTTAGTGCTAAGATTAGGGAAGTTGCAAGTTTTGGTGATTTGACATTTAGGATGGAAAGTAAATTAGGGATTGAGGAGGTTAGGGAAGTAGTTGATAACTTTAATAAGTTTTTAAGTAATATTGAGGTTTTGGTTAGGTCTGTTAAGGATACGTTTAGTGATATAGAGGATAGTATGGGTGTTTTTGGGGATATAAATGAGAGTATAGAGAGTATAAAGGTTTTGGTTGGTAGGCAGGATGAGGTTAGGAGTATGATAGATGAGATTAATGCGATGGTTGGAGAG
>CALFVP010000099.1 GCA_937928175.1 uncultured bacterium
TTTTATTTCATAATTCCCACCAGACACTTGCCCATAACCGTAGAGTTCTGAAGCTGTAAAGAAAATTCCTGAATTATAATCACCTAAAACAACTTTATCAAATCCTGAAGCACCACCAATTAACTCTACCCTACCAGTCACCATTTGAGGTACAAGCGTAATCGTAAGATTCGTACTTGTATTCCAGGTAAAACCACCTTCCAAAAGAATAGGCTCTACATAAATATATCCTACTCCTAAGTTTGCAGCATCAATAATCCCATTTTGTATGGTATCGTAATATATACCCCATACTACATCTGAATTAGAAGGAAAAGTAGGATTTAGAGTAACTTCAAAATTCGTCGAGTTAGTGGGTGATGAAAAAACAAAATTATTATCATTTGTATCTGCAATAAACACTCCTATTTTAAGACCATATATATTGTTAGATACCTTTATATTCACAGAAGTACTGTAGAAGTTTGGAATACTAATATTAACGTTACTTAAGTTACTTATAACACGATCCAAATTCGTTTGAACTCTAAGCTCACCTAACTCATACAAATTATTGTTGTTAGCATCTTTAAACGCAACTAATAAAATAAAGGTATTCGAAGGAACTTCTACCGAATAATTCCCTGTGCTGGTATTAACATTACCATAATACTTAGTATCATCAGGAGTGATTCCTACAATTTTCCATTCAGGAGTATAGTTACCAGTCAAAGTACCGTATATCCAAACTTTAGGTTGTGGCTGTTGTTGCGAACCACCACCGCCACCTACACCACTACTTCCACCACTATCACCACTGTAAGGTGCAGGTGAACAACCTTGCATTACAGCAAAAAACGCTACCACTAAACTAGCCAAAAAGATTAAAATAATCTTTCTCGCCATAATATTCCTCCTTTTTAACAATATAATAATTCAAAATTAACACTTTTCAAGTACTTTTAGTACTTTTCAAAATTTAAGTAAATTATTTTAAAAAATTAATCTTATTATTTTAAAAAATTAATCTTAAAGTTTCCTTTTCTCGAATGGTGAGTTCTTAAACTATCATTTTTTGCGTATGCCCATATAGAATAAAAATTTCTTCCCTTTAACTCAACGTTACCCAACTTCCTAGGTATAACAAACTCCAAAACTCTCGTACTACCATCTATTGAACCAAAATAGCTAATAACCTCATTACTTATAGGTTTAACACTATGACCAACACCTATAAACTGATTAACTACTAATTTCCCACTATCCTTATCTAAATAACTTATAAACATTATAGCATTATTCATTATCGGTGAACCAAACCCTACAGCCATCCAACCGCTAACGTTACCCTTAAGCCCAACGTAAACCTTACTATCATCGTAAGAAAGGTATATAACGTAATTCTTATCAACATCATACTTAAACTCATACTCTCCATCACCAATAACACCATCAACCTTAACCAAACTCTGAGCAAAAACGTAACTTCCCAAAAACACAAACAATACCCAAAAAACATTCCTTACCATAAAACCCTCCAATAAACTAAAAGATAACAAAATACCACATTTTTTGTCAAGTTTTAGGATAGATCTTTTATTAACACTGTTTAAATTATTAGTATTTCAATTTCTTTAACAATTTTTTCTGAGATCTTGTATGCTTTAACTTCTGGGGTACCTTTTCTTAGAGATGATATTACAAAAATAAGGTTATCTATTATTTCGTTTCTTTCCAAATCTGTTTTTGAGGGATAAGGATTTGAAACTGGGTGGGAATGAAAAACTCCTATAAAATCTTTGTTCTCTTTATCTATGTAATCTAAGACTTTCATAAGTTCTTTCAAGTCCATTTCAAAAAATGTTTCACTTTTTGCTACGTTTTCCATTTTTATAAATTCATCAACAATATTACCTTTTCCTACCAAAATACCACAAGCTTCAAAGGGAATATTACTCTTCATCCAAGATATCATCTCTTCGTAAACGTTTTTATGTACTTTTAGGGTGTCCATAAAAACCTAAACCTCCCATATTACTTTATTACTGAGGTATCTATTTCCTGAATCTGGGAAAACTGTCACTATAACACCGCTATCTATTGTTTTTGCTAGCTCGAAAGATGCAGCCAAGTTAAGTCCTGAAGAAGGACCTATAAGTATTCCAAACCTTTTTGCAAACTCTCTAACTATAGCGTACGCTCTTTCAGTTGATATTTCTAGCTTTCCATCAACTAAAGAAGGGTCAAATATTTTTGGTATTTTAGTGTATCCAAAGTGTTTAACTCCTTCAATACCATGGTATTCAGAGTTTGGTTGTACTATAAAAGTTTTTATTGATGGGTTAAAACTTTTTAACCTTCTAGAAACTCCAACAAATGTTCCACTTGTACCAGGTGCACAAACAAAATGAGTAACTTTACCTCGAGTTTGAGATATTATTTCTGGTCCAGTAGTTTCGAAATGTGATAACCAATTCATAGGATTACTGTACTGATCTATGAGTATATACTTTTCTGGATTTTTGCTAACCATCTCTTCAACAATTCTTTGAGAACCATCTGTACCTTCCAAAGGATCAGAGTATATAACATTTGCTCCTAGAATACTTAATATTCTCTTTCTCTCTTCGCTTGCGTTAGCAGGCACAACTAAAGTTATAGGATACTTCTTTATACAACAAATCATTGCATAAGCTATACCAGTATTCCCAGAAGTACCATCTATAAGTATTTTACCCTCAGTAATAACCCCCCTTTCCTCAAGATCCTTAATCATGTAAAGTGCAGGTCTATCCTTTACAGATCCTCCAGGATTGTAAAACTCTAACTTAGCGTAAACAGATACATTCCTCGAAATTCCTTTTTCCCAAACATCCACCTTAAGTAGTGGTGTATTACCTATCATCCTAAGAACATCTTCCATAAATCAATAATTATTACAAATAATAACTTTCTTTATCAAACTAAAAACTTATTAAAAATTTAACTTTGTGAATTTTTCAAAAAATACATGTATAATTTCAAGAAGATTTTGAAGCTTTTTCTTCTTTTTGTTCTACTGTAACGTAGTGATCTTCTATGGATATTGGTACGACTTTCCAAAACAATTTTAGGTAATTGTAAAAATCATCCAGAATCGTTTTTGCTTCACTACTTTGAGTATACTTGTAATGGTTTTCTAACAAAGTTTTTAGTATTTTTATATCTTTGCTGTTTTCTGAAAACTCGTTCTCTAAAAACCTTTGAAGCACTACCATTTGCGGATTAAACAATTTTGGCAGGATGTTATCTTTATCTAATACAAAAGCTATTCCGCCGCTCATACCTGCGGCAAAATTTTTTCCAACTTTTCCTATGATAACGACAACTCCGCTTGTCATATACTCACAACCATGATCCCCAACACCCTCAACAACTGCCTTACAACCACTATTCCTTACAGCAAACCTTTCACCCACAACTCCCCTTATGTAAACTTCACCACCCGTAGCACCGTACAAAAGAACATTACCAGCAATAACGTTATCGTGAGGATTAAACTTCACACCTTCGCTAGGTTTAACCACTATTCTACCACCAGCCATACCTTTACCAAGGTAATCGTTAGCATCTCCTATTAAAGTCAAGTTAATTCCATCAACAATAAAAGCTCCAAAACTTTGTCCAGCACTACCTCTGTAGGTTATATTTATTTTAGCTTGAACTAAAGGGTTATCCTTTTTGTACATTTTGACTATGTAGTTAGATATTTTTGAACCTACTGCTCTATCTGTGTTTTTTATCTTAAACTCAAAATTAACTTCACCTTTATCCTCAGATACAACTTTTCTAAAACTCTCATCCTGTATAACTCTATCGTCAAGATGTTCACTTTCTGGTATACTATTCTTTAATCCACCATACCTAAGAAAAGAATCTTCATACTTTGAGAAATCTTGTAAAATTGATGATAGATCAATTTTACTTTCTTTAGGTAAGAAAATATCACTTTTAGGTTTTAACATGTAGTTTTTACCTATTATTTCATCAAGTTTTCTATAACCCATTTGAGAGAGTAATTCTCTAACTTCTCTAGCAACAAACAACATGTAATTCATTACCCATTCAGGTTTACCTGGAAACCTTTTTCTTAGTTCTGGATCTTGAGTAGCAACACCCACAGGACATTTGTTAGTATGACATAACCTAGCCATAATACAACCTTCTGCGATCATTGCCATTGTACCAAAACCGTATTCATCGGCACCAAGCAAAGCAGCAATAATAACATCTTTACCAGTCTTAAAACCTCCATCAACTCTTATTTTTACTTTACTTCTAAGGTTATTCTCAACGAGTATTTTTTGTATTTCAGACAAACCTAGTTCCCAAGGCATGCCAGCATGTTTAATTGATCCCCAGGGAGATGCACCAGTACCTCCGTTATGTCCACTAATTTGGATAGTATCGGAATAACCTTTAGCCACTCCAGCAGCAACAATACCAACACCTGTTTCAGAAACAAGTTTAACACAAACTCTTCCATCAGGGTTTATATGTTTAAGATCGTATATAAGTTGAGCTATATCCTCTATGCTGTAGATATCGTGATGTGGAGGAGGTGAAATAAGAGTAATTCCTGGATTGGTACGTCTTGCCCTAGCAATATCACCACTAACCTTTTTCCCCATAAGTTGTCCACCTTCACCAGGTTTTGCACCTTGCGATATCTTTATTTCCATCTCTTCAGAAGATATAAGATAGTTAGGTGTAACACCAAACCTACCAGAAGCAACTTGTTTTATCTTGCTATTAGATTCTGTATAAAGTCTCTCGTCAACTTCACCACCTTCACCACTGTTACTTTTAGCACCTAACCTATTCATTGCAATAGCAATAGTCTCGTGAGCTTCTTTACTTAAAGCACCAAAAGACATCGCTTGAGATGTAAATCTCTTTACAATCTCATACTCAGATTCAACTTCATCTATAGGTATAGGAGATCTATCACTTTTAATCTCAAGTAAATCTCTCAAACCAGAAGGCGGCCTAGTATTAACAACTTTTGAAAACTCTCTATACGCAGATTCATCTCCTTGTCTTGATGCTTTCTGTACATACCTAAGCACATCAGGGTTATGTTCATGATACTCTCCATCTTTTCTATACTTGTAAAATCCATAATCTTCCAACATAGGTACAAAATTATCACCGTACCCTTTTCTGTAAAATTCCATGTAATCTTTTGCAATTCCTTGAATACTAACTCCTCCTACTTTTGATATAGTCCCAGTAAAGTATTTATCAACAACTTCCTTAG
>CALFVP010000100.1 GCA_937928175.1 uncultured bacterium
AAAGGTTCCCAACCTTTGAGAAAAGTTTTCAACTTTTGAGAAAGGTTTTCAACCTTTAAGAAAAGTTCTCAACTTTTAAGAAAAGTTCTCAACTTTTGGAAAAAAGTTTACGATATCGTTTATTCTAAGTAGGGGGAGATATGAAGAGGATAATTTTGGGAGTATTTATGTTTGTTACGACGTTAGGGTATTCGGATTTTTTTGATACGAGTAAGGTTGAACTTAACAAAGGGGAGGTAAGAAGTTTCGTTTTTACAGATAGATTGGATGGATATTTTGAAAACAAAACATTTTCTTATGCAGCAGGTGAGGGATACAAAGTAAAAAACACAACCATATTTAGGGATTTTGTACTATCGATAAATGAAATTCCTAGAAACAGAAGAAATGCGGAAAAAGTAAATCTTTACCCTTCATTAATTGAAACGGTATTTTCAGACTCGTTAGAAAGAATGTTTATAGTACAAAAAAAACAGTACGTTATAATCCAAGGAGAATCAAAAACTCCTTCAAAAATTGGAATAGTAGCGTTACTAAACTGGTTTAAGAAAGACATTTCCATAAGACAATTAAACAAAAATTCAGTTGTAATTGAAAATACTAAAATAAAATCTACAATTGTTCCTTCGATTGTTATAATTACTTCAGACAAAGAAATAGAAGTATTAGAATCTACAAACATCCTTAGAGAAGTTAAAATATCGCCGAATTTTGGTAATTCTGGGCTTTTGCAAAGTAAAGAAAACGTAAATAAAATATCTTTCTTGATAGTATTTTCAACAAATGAAGAAGAAGGATTAAAAGAATGTAAGCAAGTTTTGGATATAGAAAAGTTTATAGAGGATTACAAAAAAGAAATTTCCAGTAGGGTAATTGGTAGTCCTTTTAAAACAAACTTAAAAGATGTAATTGATAAACCTATGTATTGGTCTTTGTACTCTGGTGATGGTTTTGTTGTTGAGGAATTTGGTAAAGGTATATGGGCTGGTTTACCATGGTTTAAAAATAACTGGGGAAGAGATACATTCATATCGTTAGCAGGGTGTACCTTGGTGCAAGGTAACTTCAGTGATGCAAAAGAAATAATTCTAAACTTTGCAAATTACCAAGACAGGGGTAACTTATCAATAGAAATAACTTCAGAAGATGAGGAATTATTAAAACAATTAACGCAAGAAATAAAAAACTTAAACAAGTACATAAGTTTAAGAAAAACAAGTAACAAAGTACTAATAACTGTACCATCTTACATGTTCAAAAAGTCCTTTTCTTCGAAAGAAGAGCTTATATTAAAATCCAAGGTACTAAAAGAGAATGTTGGAAAATACGAAATAAAAGAAACATTATCAAAATCAAAAACGTTTGGTAGACTTCCTAACTTAATTTCAAGTGAAACTTCGGTACAATACAACACAGCTGATGGTACACCTTGGTTTATAAGAGAAGTAATGGAATATATAAACTACTCAGAAGACACAGAATTCATAAAAGAAATATACCAAACGGTTAAAACTGCAATTGAAGGTGCAATAGAGAATTTTGTTGATGAGTATGGTTTACTTACCCATGAAGATGCTGATACTTGGATGGATGCAAGAATTGAAGGTAAAGAGGCGTGGTCACCAAGAGGCAATAGAGCTGTTGAAATTCAAGCATTGTGGATAACATCGCTAGAAGTGGGAATACTTTTATCAAGTTACCTCAAAGATAACGAAAGCAAAACCAAATGGGAAAAGATATACCTCAAAGCAAAAGAAAATTTTATAAAACTCTTTTGGGATGAAGAAAACAAAAGAATAGCAGATAGAATAAGAAAAGACAATTTTAAGGATTTTAAAGTTAGACCAAACATGCTAATGGTTATAACGGTACCGTTTAAAACGGTGCCGTTTAAAAGTATAGTAGGGGAAGATAAAGAAATTTACATATTGAGAAACGCAATTAAAGAATTGCTATACCCTTACGGCATAGCATCGTTATCACAAAACGATGAATTTTTCCATCCTTGGCATGAAAAATGGGAGTTATACCACAAAGATTCAGCTTACCATAATGGAACAGTTTGGATATGGAATACAGGTTTTACAATACTATCTTTGCTAAAATTTGGGTACAAAGACCTTGCGTACTCACTATTTACAAATACCTTAAACCAAGTGATAAACGAAGGATACATTGGAACGTTAAGCGAACTTATAGATGCTTTACCTCAACCGGATGGGAAAATAAAATTGTCAGGAACGTATTCACAAGCTTGGAGCGTTGCGGAAATAAACAGAGTCTGGTATCAAGGTTTTATTGGTTTTAACCCTAGACTCTTTGAAAATAAAATAATTCTTTCACCTAACATACCAAACGATATAAAAAATTTAGATTCATCCCTAAAATTCGGAAACAACGAATATTTAATTATGAAAGTAGAAAACGAAAACGATAAAGAAACATACACCATTTCTCTTAAAAACAGTAAAAGAAAACCACTCATAGAATTTGTATTAACCGATGAAAACGGAGATAAATACACAATCTATTTCACACTAGAAAAAGAAACAAAAATAAATTTTGATAAGAAAACTAAAAAGGTAACGCTAAACAACAAACTCGAAAAACCAAACGTAACAAAAGGATACAAAAACCTAATAGGAGAACTTGGATTTTTAACTCCCTCTTTACCTGAATCAAACCCCGTAGTAAAAGAAAAAGATTATTTAAAGAAAAAGATACTAAACGGAGAATGGTATTAAGTTTACCATTCTACGTACTCAAGAATCTTAAGCACCACCTCTTCAAATTGCATACCTGCAGCTTTAGCCATAGCAGGTATATCACTAGTTTCAGTCATACCAGGTATGGTATTAACTTCTAAAAAGTAAGGTATACCATCATCTTTTGAAACAATAGCATCAAATCTAACAACTCCCCTGCATCCCAAAACCTTAAAAGCCTTTTTTGTATAATCTATAACTTTTTCTTCTTGTTCTTTAGTTATCTCAGCAGGAATAACAAAATCAGTCATACCTTTTGTATACTTAGCCTCGTAATCGTAAAACTCTTTTCTAGGTCTTAACTCCATTATAGGTAAAACAGTAACATTATCATTTTTACCAATTATTCCAATAGTTATTTCTGTACCTAATACAGCTTTTTCCGCAAACGAATTAGGATACCTTCTTAAATAACTTCTCAATTTACCTCTTAACTGATCTTCATCTTTTATAATTTCAACTCCGACACTGGACCCTTCTTCTACAGGTTTAAGAACAACAGGAAGCCCTAGACTCATTATATCTTCAAAAGATTTATCTGGATTCGAAGGATCAAGTTTTACGTAAGGAGAAGTAGGAATACCACTAGCTTTCAGAAGTTCTTTTGTAACAATTTTATTCATACCTATTGCACTAGTTAAAACGTTACATCCAGTATAGGGAATACCCAAAAGCTCAAGAACTCCTTGAATAATACCATCTTCACCGTACTTACCATGAAGCATTATAACAGCAACATCAACGTTATCTTTAACGAGTTTTCTTGCAATGTTAGCATCAACATCCATTTTAGTAACTTTAAAACCAAGGTTAACCAAAGCATTGTAAACGTTCTCACCTGATCTTATAGACACCTCTCTTTCAGAAGAAAGCCCACCCATCAAAACAGCTATATTCTTAGTTTTGTAAAAATCTATAAGATCCTTATATTTACTCTTCCAATCACCCATGCAAAAATTATTAATAACTTAAACTGAATTAATCAAACTCCTCTAAAAAATTCTTCATACATCAAAAACAACAATTCCACAAAAATACCAAGCAAATTACCTTGAATTTAATTTAATAAAAGGTATACAATATAAAAAAACCATGTATATTAAACTTAAAACGAATTTCCCTTTACTACTAACCTATACTTTTATTGTAACTTTTTGTATAGTTATAGGTTTTTCACAAGAGAAAAACTTTGAG
>CALFVP010000101.1 GCA_937928175.1 uncultured bacterium
TGCTCTTATTATTGTTTTACCTGTAATAGGTATTTTTTCTATTCTTATTGTTATGGAATCTCCTGGTTGGCCTATATACAAATCCAGAAGGGTTAGGGAAGGAGGAAAGGAATTTTACTGTTTTAAACTTAGGAGTATGTATTCTGATGCAGAAAAACGATTGAAGGAGATCTTAGAAAAAGATCCTTCTAAAAGAGAAGAATGGGAAAAATATAGGAAAATTAAGGATGATCCTCGTATAACGAGGATAGGTAAAATTATAAGAAAATTTAGTATAGATGAGCTTCCACAGTTTTTAAACGTTTTGAAAGGAGATATGAGTGTTGTTGGTCCTAGAGCTATAACTAAAGAAGAAGTAGAGAAGTACTATAAGGAAGAAGGTAAATTTTACTATTTTTCTGTTAAACCTGGAATTACTGGATTGTGGCAAATTTCCGGTAGAAATGATATGGATTACGATTTTAGAGTTAGGACTGATATATGGTACGTTGAAAATTGGTCTTTTTGGCTTGATATTGTTATAATCTTGAAAACAATACCTGCTGTTGTAAAAAGTGAAGGAGCGTATTGAAAGATTCTGTTAAGATGTCTAATTTTTTCAATGTTTTTTTATTTTGACAATTTTTTTTGATTTTTATATATTTATTTTTGTAGGTGGTGTTATGTTTAACTCGGTTGAAGAGGTTATTTCTGATTTGAGGAATGGCAAACTTGTTATAGTTGTTGATAGTGAAGATAGGGAGAATGAAGGTGATTTGGTTGGTGCAGGACAGTTTGCTACTCCTGAGATGATAAACTTTATGATGAAATACGGTAGGGGACTTATATGTGTTCCTATGGACTATAGGTTAACTGAAAAACTTAATTTATACCTTATGACAGAAGATAATTCTGACAATTTTTCAACTTGGTTTACTATATCTGTTGATGCTAAAGATGGTACTACTACTGGTATATCTGCTTACGATAGAAGTGTAACTATAAGAAAACTAGCATCCATTGATGCAAAACCTGAAGATTTTAGGAGACCTGGACATGTTTTTCCTTTAAGGGCTAGGAAAGGAGGAGTTTTGGTAAGAGCTGGACATACTGAAGCAACAGTCGATCTATTAAAAATTGCGGGTATCTATCCAGTTGGTGTCATATGTGAAATAGCGGATGATGATGGAAATATGGCGAGGTTACCTAAGCTTATTGAGTTTGCAAAAAAGTTTGATCTTAAGATAATTTCAATAGAGCAAATTGTAAATTACGTTTGGAAAAATGAAAAGGTCGTTCAAAGGGTAGAAGATGCTTTTTTACCAACAAAACACGGTGAATTTAGAATTATAGGTTATAGGGAAATTTACAGTAATAAAGAACACATAGCTATTGTTAAGGGTGATGTGAGTGGTAAAGAAAACGTACTTGTAAGAATTCATTCTGAATGTTTTACTGGGGATATTCTTGGATCTCTTAGGTGTGATTGTGGTAACCAGCTTGAGTATGCACTTAAAAAAATAGAAGAAGAAAAAGAAGGAATTCTTATATATCTTAGACAAGAAGGTAGAAATATAGGACTTCTTAATAAAATAAAAGCTTATAAACTTCAGGATAAAGGGTTTGATACTGTTGAGGCAAATAAAAAACTTGGATTTCCGGATGATGCTAGAGATTATGGAGTTGCTTATCAAATACTTAAAGACTTGGATGTAAAAAGTATTAGAATAATGACGAATAACCCCAAAAAAATACAAAAACTCCTAAACTATGGAATTAAAGTTTCTGAAAGGATACCAATAGTAGTTGGGATCAATAAGTACAACAAAAAATACTTAGAAACTAAATCAAAAAAAATGGGACATCTCATTGACCTGTTTTAGTATCGTTTAGCAGTATTTCATTCATTATCTGATTGAGAATTTCTGATATCTCTTCAATAATTTTTATATCCTTTTTGTATTCCTCTTGAGAGTATACTATTACTCTTTTGTCTGAGAATTTCTTTCTTATTTCTATGTATTTATTTATCATAGATATTCTTTCTTCGATTGTATCGATCGTTTTTGAGAGTTTTGCCATCTTGACTTTTATTTTTTTCAGTTCTTCTATATCTTTTGTATCCTTTTGTTCTTTATTTTGTTGAAGTAAGTTAGTTATTTTGTCAAAGGTTTTTTCTATACTTATACTTAGGTTTTCCAACTTCTCTTCTATTTCTGATATTCTTTTTAACATTTTTTCGTTTTCTATGAATTGTGAATCAAATTTCAAGTTTGTTAGTGTTACTATATTTGTTCTTAATATTTCGTTAGTTGATCTAATTTCTTGTGTTATGGCTGTTTGATATTGGTTTGTTAGTACTATTACATTTGTAACAAAAACAATGTTTTGTTGAGGTGCTGTAGGTAATGCTTCTTGAGGTGTTTTTTCCAGTTCTGCTACTTCTTCTTTTGGTTTTATTTCTAGAATTTTTGGTAAGTATGGGTTTGCAGAGAGTATTATACTTATGTTTTCTTTTGTTTTTGGGTTTAGGGTTATGTTTTCAAAAAATATTGCTACTGCACAATCTTCACCGCTAGTTTCTGAGAATCTATAATTTAGAAAAGGAGATGGTTTTAAATCCCAGTTTACCGTATTTAGTTTTCTCCAATTTGAAAATATTATTTTGCTTGGCGTTTTATTCCAGTATATGTATAAGTTATTTACTCCGTTTATGTCAGATGAAGATACTATGTAAGATATCATATTGTTTTGATCTATCGCTAATTCGTAATCTATAGATGTTTTACCATCTAAATAAAATTTAGGTTTTGGTTCATTTTCTCCAAAAACTGTATCCAGTAAGTATCTTATACCTACATTTCTCGGAAAATTCGTTAGATTTGCAATTTCAACTTCTATTTCTAAAGCATCTTCTTCTTGAGAATACGAGTTCGGAATAAACTTAGATGTTAATTTTATACCTATTCCTTGGATATTCACTTCAAGTGATAAATTTCCATCTTTGGTTACTGTTGGACTATTTATTATGTTACCTTCATTTAAGGTATACGACACTTTATCGATCATCAAGGTTACGTATGATGTTGGTGGTACGTTAAAAAAAAGTAACTCTTTTGAGAATTCTTTTGAAGGTATTAGTTCTCTTTGTAGTGTAAACCTGTAGTTAATATCATCGAAAAGTAAGTTTAAATTTTTGTTTTTAAATTCAATTATGCTTGCTTTTGATTGGTCTACTAGAATGAGTGTTAAAATTAATAATATTAATTTGTTGCATAATTTTTTTTTAAGTTTCATCGTTTTTCCTCTTCTTTCTTTTTAAGAATTTCTTTTATCATTAAAGCTTTCTCGTTTAGTTTTAGTAATCTATTCTTTATATCAGAAAGTCTATTAAGTTCTTCCAATTCTTCTTCTTTATTTTTGATTTCTTCTACTTTTTCTTTAACTTTTATTAGATTGCTTAAGTTTTCATCAATTTGAATGTTTGTTATTTCTTCTTTTTCTTCTTTAGGTAGGTTAGTTATTGATATAATATTTGTTATGTAGTTTGTTACGTAGTTTGTTATTACTTTTTCATTTGTTATTGTTTGGTTTGTTATTTCCTTTTTGGTTATTTGTTTGTTGTTGGGTAGTTTAGTTTCTTTGGTAGTTTTTTGCTTTATAACTTTTTCTTGAGGGCTTGAATATTTTTTTAATTCTGAAAATATTTTCTCGTATTTTTCTGTGTTACCTTCATCGTAGTATATTATTCCTAGCAATTTCATAGAGTTTATCCAAACTTCGCTACCTTTTGTACTACTTTTTACGCTTGCTATTAGAAATTTTTTTGCTTTTTCGTTTTCTTCCATGTCGTAGTATATGTAGCCCAAGTACATCGTTGCTTTTGGTATTAATTTTGATTCTGGGTAATCGTAAAATATTCTCTCAAAGTTTTTTATTGCTTCTTGGTAATCTCCTTTGTTGTAAGCGTTTAATCCTAAGTTAAATATTACTGTGTCTACGTTTGAATAAATTTTAGGTGTAACGTTTAGTAGAATTAGTATTGCTAGTGTGATGGTTTTTATTTTCATAGTAATATTATAATATCGTCTTTTTTAATTTTTATATTTTCGATTTTTTGGCTTTTATACTTCCTGCAATAGCTATTGCTATTGCATCTGAGCAATCATCTGGTTTTGGTATGGTATCTAGGTTTAGAATAATTTTGACTAAGTTTTGGATTTGAATTTTTGGGTGTTTGCCTTTTGTACCTGTTATGTATTTTTTTACTTCGAGTGGTGTTATTGTTATTAGTTTTATTCCGTTTTTTAGTGTTTCTGCTTTTAGTATACCTATTATTTGTGCTACTTTTATAGCTGTTTTTACATTCTTGTTAAAGAAAACTTCTTCTATACATACTACATCAGGTTTGATTTCTGATATTATCGATGATAATACGTTTAGGATGTTTAGAATTTTTTTATTGAAATCGGTTTGGTTAGAAGTTTCTATAGTACCTGCTTTTACTAGTTTAAATCCATTTTGGTTTTCCTCTACTATTCCAAATCCTAGTATTGAGTACCCAGGATCTATTCCTAGTGTTATCATAAGTACTTTATGTATTTGTCTTGAGTTTTCATTATTTTTACTAATTCTCTTATTGATTGATCTTTGGATTTATCTGCCACTAGAAGGTTATCTCCTTCTTTTATTATTATTACGTTACTAAGAGATGTTACTGCTATTATTCCTTCGTTTTCTCCTATTATAAGTGAGTCTTTTACGTTATAAGTTATTACGTTACCTTCTATTACGTTACCGTTATCATCTTTTTCGTTTAGTCTATGTACAGCTGACCATGAACCTATGTCATCCCATATAAAATCGCTTTTTATGCATAGTACTGATTTACTTTTTTCCATTACACCGTAATCTATTGAAATACTTTCTATCTTTTCAAATTCTTCGAGTATTACCTCTTCTTCGTATTCTTTACCTATTGCTTCTTCAATGTTGGTTAGTGCTTCTCCAAGTTCTGGCATATGCTTGGATATTTCTTCTAAAATTGAAGATATTTTCCATATGAACATTCCGCTATTCCAGAAAAATTTACCACTTTTTAGGTATTCCAAAGCTTTTTCGTAGGTTGGTTTTTCTACAAACCTTTTTACCTCAAAAACATTTTTTCCAAAGAATGTATCTATTATGTTTCCTACTTCTATGTATCCGTATCCTGTGTCTGGTCTTGATGGTGTTATTCCTAGAGTTACGAGAGATAAGTATTTTTCTGCTGCATTGAATCCTGCATCAACTACGTTTAGAAATTTTTTTATATCGTCTATATAGTGATCCGATGGTGTTACAAACATTGTACAGTTTCCTAGGTGTTTTCTTATGTATATTGCAGCTAAACCTATTGCTGCTGCTGTATTTTTGGGTATTGGTTCTATTATTATGTTTTCTGGTTGTAAATCTGGTAACTGCTCTTCTACTAGTTCCACTAGGTCAGATGAAGTTACAACAAATATTTTACTGTTGTCTACTATTTCCAATGCTCTTAGGTATGCGTACTGAATCATTGATTTATCACCTATCAAGTTTAAGAATTGTTTGGGATACGATTTTCTACTCTTTGGCCAAAACCTTTCTCCTCTACCACCAGCCATTATTACAACACATCGCATAAACTACCTCACTTGTTAATTTTAAGAAACCTTTCATAATTAGAATCAAATAAATTTTTTGTACTTTCGTAATCTACTGTGAAAACTAAATCTCTTTGTAGATCGTAACAGTAAAAGTTAGTTAGTATATTTGTAATAATCATTAATTTAAATTCACCTTTGTTATTGAATAGTCTTAAGTACGATATTGGATTATTGGTCTTTTCTATTATCGTTTTGTACATTTTCTGATCTTTATCTATAAACGATTGTATTGATATACTCCTTAAATCTTTTAAGAATTCTGTTTCCAAAAACGTACTATCAACCTCTTTTTCAAATGGAATTACTGAAAACCAGGTTTTGTTTTTGTTTGTGAATATGATTAGATTACCACTGATTGGTTTATATTCTATTCCTGTTACGTTTGTCCATTCGTATGTAAAGATATTTCTATCTCTCATTTCATGCGGGTATTTTAGTATGTTGTCTATCTTATAAGCGTATACCAAATACACAATGTTTGTGTTGTTGTTTAAGATTATGTAATAGTAATCCTTTGTAGGTGTTAAATCCCCGACTGTTATTTTATTTGTTTTCCCTTGGGTATCGAATACTATTTCTGCGTTGGGTTTGCTAAAACCAAAAGTACCTAAATCTTCCACTATTTCTTTCAATTCTATTGCTCCTAAGTTTTCAATGTCTCCTATTATGTTTGCTACAAAGTTCCCTAACTTTGGTTCTACTCTATCTATTATATTTGAAAATGATACGTACCAATTTTCATTACTTTTGAACAAAGTGTAATTGTATTCTTTTGTTCTTTGGTAATAATCTCTGAAGTATATTGATAAAAACGAAATATCTTTGTAGGAAAAATTACCTATTAGTAAATCTTGTTTTTTAAAAAACTTTACCTCTCCTTTCTCTGATATTAAGAAGAAAAATACTAAAATAAAAAATATAAGGAGTAGGGAAAGAATAACAATTGTCTTTCCCTTCATATTTTTTTATCCTCTACTTTTTTGTTTTTTACCAAGTCTGTGTAATCTTGGTCCTTTTCTTGTTCTTGCGTTTGTCCTTGTTCTTTGTCCTCTAACTGGTAATCCTTTTTTGTGTCTTATTCCTCTGTAACAACCTATATCTATTAATCTTTTTATATTAAGCTTTATTTCTGTTCTAAGGTCTCCTTCAACTTTGTAGTTTTTTTCAATTTCATTTTTGAGTTTATTGAATTCTTCTTCTGTAAGTTCGGAGACTTTTTTATTTGGATCAATTTTAAGTTTTTTGGGTATACTGTAAGCTAGAGATTTACCTATACCAAAGATGTATCTCAGAGCAACTAATAATCTTTTGTTAGGTAATTCTACTCCTGCTATACGTGCCATGATATTCTACCTCCTTTTTGTCTCTGTTTATGTTTTGGATTCTCGCATATTACCATTACTCTACCTTTTCTCTTTATCACTTTACACTTTTCACATATCGGTTTTACTGAAGCTCTTACTTTCATATCCCCCCTCACCGTTTCTAAGAATTTTAAGTAATATTGCTAAAAGAAGTCAAATTTTTAGGTAAGATTATTCCAAAAAGAATTTGGTATAAAAGTTATGCTACTAAGTAGCATTTTTGTCAAGTGGTGTTTTTCTATTGTACGTTATTTATGAGAAAGTAAAAGTATTTTTTTAGTCTATTTGAAAGAATATTTTTAGTAGTATTAAAATTTTTTCTCTAGGAGTTTGGTATGCTTAAGGCATTTGTAAATATATTTAAAGTTGAGTCTTTGAAGAGTAGGGTTTTATTTACTTTGTTTATACTTATAGTTTTTAGGATTGGGACTACCATACCTGTACCAGGTATAGATTATTCTGTTCTTGCTTTTTATTATGAGAGGTTTGGTCAAAGTAATTTAGGGATACTTGAGTTTTTCAATTTGTTTGCAGGTGGAGCGTTAAGTAGTATAAGCATATTTTCTTTAGGTGTGATGCCTTATATTAGTTCACTTATCATAATTCAGTTGCTAGTGTATGTTATACCTTCTCTTGAAAGGATTTCCAAAGAACCTGATGGAAGAAGGAGAATAATGCAATACGCTAGGATTGGTACTATTCCTCTTGCTATTATTGAAGCTTGGGGGTTAAGTTTGTACTTTGTTAGGGGATTAAAAACTGAAATATTTGCTAGAACGGGTCTTGCTCTTTACCCTGAAAGTGTGTTTTTTTACTTAAGTTTTATTGTAACAGTTACCGCTGGTACCATGTTTTTAGTGTGGATGGGCGAACAAATAACTGAGAAAGGTATCGGTAATGGTGTATCTTTGATAATAATGGCTGGTATCGTTGCTAGAATACCAGATTCAATTTATAACGTTTATAGACAATTACAAGGTATTGGAACAGTTGAAATAACAATGATATTCGTTGTACTTTTGTTTTTAGGTGTTATTGTATTCGTTGTTTGGTTTGAACAATCCATAAGAAAGGTACCTGTGAGTTATGCTAAGAGAGTTGTTGGTAGGAAGGTTTACGGTGGACAAAATACTTATATACCTTTAAAACTTAATCCTGCTGGTGTTGTTGCAATAATATTTGCATCTGCGGTTATGTCGTTTCCTCAACAAATTTTTACATTCATCGGTGCTACGGATTCACCCATAGTTAGAACTATATCTTCGTGGTTATCTTATGAAGGTTGGCTATATATAGTGCTTTATATGCTTTTGGTTATTTTCTTCTCGTATTTTTACACGTTTATTCAGTTTAATCCCCAGGATCTTGCAGAAAACTTACAGAAAAGTGGTGGGTTTATACCAGGTATAAGAGCTGGAGCACCAACCTATAAGTTCATAAACGATACAATTACAAAAATATTAGTGCCAGGTTCTGTAATTGTTGGTCTTATTGCAGTATTGCCCAATATAATATACAGCTCATTAAGTGTACCTACTTACATTGCTTACTTAATGGGAGGTACTTCTCTACTTATAATGGTTGGAGTTTCTTTAGATACTCTAACCCAAATTGAATCCCAACTTATAGTACATCACTACGATGGTTTCCTTAAAAAAGGTAAAATTAGAGGTAGAGGTACAAGATACGTCTAAAATTACATTTCATAAGCATCTTCTACGAATTTAGGTATCCTTATGTTTATTGATGATACTACTAGGTAGTAACTTTTTAACGTTTCTTCTACTTTCTCAATAAATTCTATTACCTTATTTGTCGTTTTATTTGCATTTTTTATTTCCTCAGAAATCATCTCTGTTAGTTTAATATTCTTGTCCAAAAGCAAAGATATGTTATCCATAATTGTTCTTATACTGTTATATTTATTGGTTAGGTTAGCTAAAAGCTCGTTAGAATTTTCTAAATTTGTCACTAAACTTTTGGTGTTATTCATAAACTCTTGAAATGTAGATATATACCTTTCTGTTAGAGCTTGTATTTCTTTAGTTTCGTATGTTAGCGTTTTTATTTCATTTTCTATTTTTATTTCCCCTTCCTCTACTGGTATACTGTTTGTGGTTTCTTCTAAACTGTAAAAAAGTTCATCCATTTTTTTTGATATAACTTCTAGTTTCTCTTTGTTCTTTTGATCTAGGTTTGCTTTTCTAAGTTCTATATCCAAAGATACTCTTATGAAGTTTAATTTATTTGAGATTTTTTTTAAATCTTTTACTATTGAGTTAAGACTACTATAGTTTATTGCTATCTCTGATGATTTGCTAGAGATAATTGGTAACATTTCGTTTAATCTTTTCATATTTTTAAGTGCAGAGCTTATTTTGTCTATTATCTCTAGATTTTTTTGGTTTGTTGTGTTTAGTTTGATGTTAATGTCTACGTAAGATTTTTGTAATTTTTCAGTAAATTCTAAGATTGGTAAAATTTCTTTAGAATAGTTTTCTAAAAGTATTTTTACTTCGTTTGAGGTTTCTTTTATTGTGTTTATTGAGTTTAAATTATTTTCTATTTCTAACGATTTAGATGTTAGTTCATTTTTTACCTTTTTTAGAGTTTGAATTGAGTAATCTATATCTTTTTGTATTGATCTTATTTCGTTGTTTATTTCTTTTATAGATTTTATTAATACTACGTTAGAGTAGTATTGATTTGCCATTATTTTTTCTAAGTTTACCATTATTTCAGAGAATTCTTTACTCACTATTTTTTCTTTGTCGTTTCCCTTTAACGATATAAAGTCGTTTACTATTTTTATGTCTTTGTAAATGTTTTTGTTTGATTTGATTAATGATATTAGTAATAGTAAAGCTAAAATTAATGATATTATTCCTCTATCAATCCAGTTAAAGTACGGTGTGATTATTGTTATTGTTACTATCGATATTGTAGCTAGTGATATTACCAGAGATGTTATTAAAATCTGTTTTAAAATTTCGTCTTTGGTTTTTGATAATTCTGATATAAATGGTAGTACGTGTATAG
>CALFVP010000102.1 GCA_937928175.1 uncultured bacterium
TAAAACCAAACGAGTTAAACTATTACTTTGTTAACCTAGAGAAAGTTGGTGCTGGTGTTAACATAATCGCTGACAATGGTGCTTTCGTCGTTATCAACAGAAGACTTGAAGGTATTATAACAACAGGAAACTACTATAAAAGTTTGTCAAAAGGCATTCATACAATAACTGTTTTTAAACACGGTTTTGAGGTTTTTAGAACAAATGTTAATATAACATCAGATGATAAAGTAAACTTGAACGTTAAGTTAACTACTAAAAAAATTCCAGTTTTTATCACTGCTCCTAATACTAAAGAGGCCATAATTTCTTACATGGGTAAAAATATCTCTACTGTACCTTATTCTTTTAGAATTGATAGTGATAAAGAATCAAAGATCGATATAATTGCTCAAGATGTTGGTTTTAACAATACCTCTGTTAACGTTTTACCTTCAATGTATAAGATAAATAGCGTTGTTTTGAAGCTATCGCCGTTGTACGGTGACCTTTTGGTACTTACTACTCCTACCGATGCTATAGTTAAAATAGATGGTAAAATTGTTGGAAAAACTGGTTTAGATGGATTACTTTTAAGAAGTATCTCTGCTAGAAAATCTTTTCTTTTCATCCAAAAAGATGGATACAAAGCTGTAAAAACTAATATCTACATTCTCCCTAATATACAAAATTCTCTTTCTCTAGAATTAAAAGAAGCTCCTATAAAACTATTTGTAAACACTCTCCCAGTTCAAAATGTTGGTATTTACTTTAACGATGAGTATTACGGCGAAAATGATGGTATAGTTAACGTTGAGTTGGGTAGCTTTGTCATGAAACTAGTTAAAAGAGGATTCAAGACCATTTATACTAACGTAGTATTTCCAGACAAAGTTGATACGGTTATTCCCATGACTTTCCAGTTATCCCCAGGATTTAGTGAAGTTGAAATTGTTGAACTTGCTAACAGTAATCTTATTGAATTTGATAGATTAATTTCCAATGAAAATTACTTAGATGCTTACGAAATTATAAAAAAATCAAAAGAGACCATACTCTCATCTGGCTATACAAATTATTCAGTAGAAGTCCTAAAACTTTATAACTTCCTAACTAAGAAAGAGAATGATATTAAACCTAAAGTTGAATTTTTCGTTTTGAACAATGAAGCTAATTCAGTATTGACAAAATCCGATGGACTTTCTAAAGTTGGAGCTTATTCAGAAGCTTTGAATTTAATTAAGGAATTTATAAGTAAAATTAATTCTTCTTCTCTTGAGGAAAGTGAAAAAAATCAAATTCTTTCCAAGGTTAAGGATAAGTATAAAGAATTGGTGATTGTAAACATTTCTAACAAGATTTCTAACGATACCGTACAAGCTGAAAAGTTCATAGCAAAAGGTGAAAAATCTGCAGCGTTCTCAGTTTACGAAGATATAATTAAGTTCATAGATGAAAGTTCAGTTGAGTTTACAGATCTAAAAGATGATTTATTAAAGATTAGGGAATCTTTAATATCCAAGTACATACCCTTAGGTATAGAGGTTATAAGTAATAAAGTTTATTCTACCATGGTTTTAGTCCAAGATTTTGAAAACAAGAAAAATTATAGTAACGCCATAGAATTAGTTTCTTCTACGTTGAAAGAGATAAAATTATCTAAAATTTATTTTGTTCAAGAGGTTAAAAATTTCGAGGCTATACTTAACGAAAAGTATGAGTATCTTATCAATAAAAGTATTGAAGAAGAACAGATTGGAGAGGTTAAAGCTATTTACGATGAAATAAAACCCATGTTAAAAGAAGCTATTAGGTTAGCAAGCATCGAGGAATACGATAGTGCTATAAAGAAGTATCAAGAAGCAGTGAAGATCATAGAAATTTCAGAATTTCGAGAAAATCCATTTCTAGTTAAACTTAAAGATAGTATTATGCTGGATATCTCTAAACTTGAGCAAGAGAAGAGAAAAAGAGAAGAATTAAAAGCCAAAAGTATTAAACTACAAGAGGAAATTGAAAAAAAGAAAAGAGAATTACCATGGTGGGTTAGAATGCAAAAAGCTTGGACAGGTGTTGGACTGGAATTAAGTTCTTCAATTATGGTTCCTATGGGAAGTGACTTTTATCTTACCAACATGAATATTAACGTTTTTGGTAAACTACATATATCCTTTTTACCGATATTGGGTATTTCTGTAGGTGGGTTTTATAATGCTAACTCTTCTATTGTTTCATCAAACTCTAACGCTGCTTACTTGATTTGGATGGGTCTAGGTCAAGTTTATTTGAGAATACCTGTAGTTAAACAATTTTCAATTTTTGGAGGGTTTGGAACTGGTATTAGTCAAAATTTCGTTGAAACTTTAAAGTTTAGAATGGCTCAAGATTATATTCTAAATGCTGGTATAGATTTAAAGTTTAGTTGGTTTGGTATTAGGTTATCTTACGATATGGCTTTCTACGATAATTTCACTAAAAATCAAATAGGTGGTAGTTTTGGTATTGTTCTCTGGGCTACTGAAGATTAAATATTCTGCTTAATAACCAAAGAATACCTAAAATTATTGTTACACTTGATAGTATTAACGTTGTTACTCTTGTAACTATGTTAATATTTTTGTTCACTATTAGTATTACTGACATTATTAAACTAATAGTTACTCCTACAATAACAAAAGTTAAGTTATTTATTAATACGAGTATAAAAGCTGCTGTAGATATTATTACTATAGCCGTATCTTCCATACTTATACAAACGTTGGTACCTTTCTGCCAACTACTTGAGCTATTTGTTTCAATTTTTCCATAAGTTTACCGAACTGTTCTGGGGTTAAGGATTGATCTCCGTCTGACCATGCGTTTTCTGGGTCATTGTGTACTTCTATCATTACTCCGTCTGCTCCTGCTGCTATTGCTGCTAGTGCCATGTCTGGTACGTATTTTGATTTTCCTGTTGCGTGACTTGGGTCTATTATTATCGGTAGGTGAGTTTTTTCTTTCATCACAGGTATTATATTTATATCAAGTGTATTTCTAGTTGAGGTTTCAAACGTTCTTATTCCTCTTTCACATAGTATTACATTGTAGTTTCCTCCAGACATTATGTATTCTGCTGACAATACCCATTCATCTGCTTTCATCGCTAACCCTCTTTTGAGTAGTACTGGTTTTCTTATTTTACCTAATTCTTTAAGTAGTGCAAAGTTTTGGGCGTTTCTTGTGCCAACTTGTAGTATATCCGCATATTCAGCTACAAGCTCAATATCTCTTGTATCTAGTACTTCTGTTATTATTGGTAATCCTGTATTTTGTTTTGCTATTTTCAGTAACTCTAATCCTTCTTTACCTAATCCTTGAAATGAATATGGGGATGTTCTAGGTTTAAATGCTCCTCCTCTTAGTATGTTTGCTCCATACTTTTTTACTTCTTTTGCTATAAAAGTTATTTGTTCTGGTGTTTCAACACTGCAAGGACCTGCTATTATTGCCAGTTCTTCACTACCTATCTTTGTTGTCCCTACATCTATTACGGTATTGTGCGGGTGAAAATCCCTACTTGCTAACTTGTAAGGCTTTGTTATTCTTATTACTTGCTCAACGTTTCTAAAAATCTCAATTGGTACGTTTATAAGTTTATTATCATCTCCAACAACACCTATTACAATCTTCTCAATTCCTCTTGAAATATGCGGTTCTAATCCATGCTCTTTTATCTTCTCTACAATGTGCTCAATATCGCTTTCCGTTGCTTCTTTCTTTAAAACTATTATCATTTTTACCTCCCACACCTAATCAAATAAGTATAACTTTATATTTGCTACTTTTTCAACTTTCAATTTAAATATTGTTAGGTATCGTCATTTTGTTATTTACTATGAATGAAAACTTTGTTATATAATTTCCAGTTAATATATCTTTTGTTGGTTTACCTATTGTCATTCCTTTTTTTACGCTATCTCCTATTTTTACTGTCTCGTTATCTATCATCCCGTATATTGTGTATATTTTTTCTGAGTGTTTTATTATTATTGTTCTTCCAAATATACTAAACGATCCTATAAATATTACTTTACCATCCATTACTGCTTTTACGTCTTCTTCTCTATTTAATATTATTTCTATGAATTTATTTGAGTATTTCCTTATTTGTGTTGAATAGTTTACCGGAAAAGAGTAATTTATATTCTCTGTTTCGTTGTAGGTAGGGGTGTATGTTTTGTATTCCTTACCCAGTACTATTATCATACCTGGTTTTATTATTGATTTATCATCTAAGTTATTGAGCTTTTTTATCTTATCCACGCTTACACCTGTTTTCCTTGATATTGAAAATAATGTATCTCCTTTACTAACAACGTATACATTATCGTTTTGTTGTCTTGTATATTTTTTTTCTACGTTTTTCTGTGTACTTAATTTTGATGGTATTATTATTTTTTGTCCCACTTTTATATCTATACTTTGTAAATTGTTTACAGATATTATTTCTTCTATTGTTGTATTAAACTTTTTTGATAGACTAAAGAGTGTATCATTTTTTTGTACAGTATAGGTTATATTATCTCTTATTGGTATTTTTATTGTATCTCCTTCTCTTAAAGTTGATATTGAATTTTCTTTCTGTATTAGCCATATTTCAGTGTTAAACTTCCTTGAAAGTGAGAAAAAGGTATCACCTTTTTTTACTTTGTAATTTATTACTCTGTATTCTTGGGGTAGGGAATTTGTTGTAAGGAATAGGGTTAACGTATTTATTATTAAAATTATTTTTAGGGTATTATTTAAAACCACCTTATATATTTCGGAAAAACTGAGTGTTTTCTGTTACTTTTGCGTGAATGGTTTAGTGTATTAAAATTTTTTTATGAGGATAGTTTGTGGGGAGGGTGATGTTGGGCATAGGGTTGATGTTGTTATTTCGAGGTATGTTCCTTTTACTAGGAG
>CALFVP010000103.1 GCA_937928175.1 uncultured bacterium
AGCAGTAATTGCAATAAACAACGCAGTACTACTAAAGAAAATAAAAGATAGAGCAAAAGAATTAGAATACCTCTACGAGATAAGCAACTTAACGGTACTCTCAATACAAAACACCGAAAAGTTATTTAACAAAATAATAGAACTCATAAATAAAATAACCTTAGCTAAAAGAATATCAATAATGATATTAGATGAAAAGACAAATACACTAAAAATAATATCTTCCATAGGTATAGAAGAAAGTATAATTCCTAAAATCTCAGTCTCACCAAAAGAAAATAGACCTTCATCAATAGTATTCAGAGAAGGAAAACACTTAATCGTATTAGATGTGGATAAAAGTAAAGAATTTAGGCCAAACAAAAATCTTAGATACAAAACTAACTCATTTATGATATTCCCTATAAAAACTCACAGTACAGTAATAGGCGTTATAAATATAACAGAATCTGAGAAAATAAAAACCATAGAAAAAGAAGAAATAGAATTACTTCAACTCATAGCAAATCAAGTAGGTTACGCATACGAAAGTATAAAAATGTACGAGAGAGAAATTGAAAGAAAAGCAATAGATAGAGAAATAGAAATAATGACCAAACTTCAAATGGAAATGCTACCAACTAAATTTAATTTAACAGACAAACTTGATATAACTTTTTTTGTCCAACCTTACAGAATGGTTGGTGGAGATTTTTACGACGTATTTCCATTATCAGATAACGAAATATGTTTTTTTCTAGGTGATGTCTCTGGAAAAGGGTTACCAGCATCCCTTTTTATGGCTGCAGTAAAATCAACAATAAAAGCAATATCTTTCCAATTCAAAGAACCAAAAAAAATATTAGAACTATCAAATTCAGTTTTAGCTCAATCAACAGAAACAAGTATGTTTTCAACTATGTTTATAGGTATAATAACCACAGAAGATTATAAATTAACATTCTCAAATGCTGGACATGGACAACAGTTTATATTAAGAAACAATGAAATAATACACCTACACACAAAAGGAATACCACTAGGTATAGAACGTAAAGCAACATACCAACAAAAAGAAATCAACCTAATGAAAAACGATATAATAGTCGTATACTCTGACGGAATAACAGAATCAGTAAACAGCAATGAAGAAATGTTCGGTGAAGAAAGACTCATAGAAATAATAAAAAACCATCACAAAGAAAAAACAGAAGAAATAAAAAATAAAATTATTGAATATGTAAAAAAATTCAAAGTAAATAACCCAGATTACGACGATGATATGTCAATAGGAATAATAAAGGTACTCTAAGGTCTGTAATCCATTAAAAATACAACTTTATCATTCTGTAAATCAACCTCTTGAAAATCATAACTCCAATCCTTAATGTACCTAACTTCAGAAAAATTTGACAAAAATTTTTCTGGTCCATCAATTTCCCATGAATGTGTAACTTTAGTTCTGTAATGAATAGGTATAACTATACGAGGTGAAATATTCATAACGATATCCAGGGCAGATTTATAATCTATAGTAAAATAACCACCAATAGGTACAAAGAGTATATCTATTTTTCCCATTCTAGTTAAATCTTCTGGTTTAAGCCTATGTCCTAAATCACCAAGGTGAGCAACCCTAACAGGAATAGTACTATCGTGAAATTCTAAAATAAATATGGAGTTTTTACCTCTAAGTTTACCCATTTCCTCATCATGATAAACGGAGACGTTATATATCCTTATTCCCATGTAAGTTGTATCAATACCAACCCAACCACCACTGTTAACCCCCTTAAAAACTTTTGGCATTCCTAAACCCATCCTGACATTACAATGATCAAAATGCTCATGAGAAACAGTAATAATATTACATTCAACAGGTGTAGTATTATACCCTAAAGACTTATCAAAAGGATCCATTAAAATTTTAGTACCCTTTTGACTCTCCACAAGCACACAAGAATGACCTAAATAACTTACCTTGATAATACCACTCATACCTAACCTCCTACATACAATAAAATTATTCCATAACATCAATAATATCAATATTCATTTTCCTAACAACATTATCAAAAATAAAAAAAATTTCTTTATCATATTTTACATTCAAAGACTCAACATCACTAATAAAAACATTCTTAACCTCATAAGCATTGGAAATACAAATATACCCCTTAAAATTTATTGGTTCAAGTATTACATTAGCAATCCCTTTAACAGGCATAGACACCCTTACGTTTACCTTCTTACCATCAAAATCCAATACCTCCTTTACAAGAAATTTCTTAAAACCAAAAAGTTTTTTAATGTAGGTGATGTCAAAAACACCTAAAACAAACGAAACAATTACAACTAAAACAATACCTAAAAAAAACCACCTACTTAAAACCTTTTTCCTATAACTATCTTTTTCAAAATGTTCTATATGCCTATTCAAATTTTCTAGATCTTCATCCTTAATATGGTAAAAATCTTTGTATTCAGTAGGTAGTTTAAACTTATCCATAACTAAAACCTAAGTTCACCTAAAACTGAAACTCTAAACGGACTCGTTTGATTTGTAGTAGTATTAAGAACTAAAAACATTGGCTGTAGTTTTATGAGAATGTTATTCTCTTCAAATCCTACAAAAATCCCCAATTCTGATGAAAAACCTATTTGGGTAATGGAAGAAAAAACGTTATACAGACTTATTATTCCTTCAATACCAAAAGATATATTTCTAAACAATGATAATCCTACTAAACCACGTAAATCCACATCAGATATATCCAAAGGTCTCTGAAGAGATCTATACTTAACAGGTTTCATTAAAAGAGTTAATATTTGTTCAAAACCCCACACTCCATCACTAGAAACAAAATTAAGCTTCTCTTCGGCAATAAAGTAAATATTGTAAACGCTAACAAAAATATTCGTAAATTCAAGGTTATCAATACCTACACTAGCATAAGCATTCAAATATCTAAAGAACGTCCTAAACTCAAACCCACTTCTAAACCAACCTTCAGAAACACCAGAAAACAAAGATAACTCAAAATCTCTATATCTACCAGTTAGCTTCAAATCAGCTGAACCGATACCATCACTACCAAAAGAATTCCTGTAAAAATAAAAACTTAACTTTAAAACATCTTCCCAAAAAGAAAAATCAAAACTTAACCCTGTACCATCAACTGTATACCACCCCCTAAAATCAAATCTTTTATCAACTTGATAAAACCTTGTTTGAAAACTTGATAAATAACCAATGTAGTCCTTATTTCCATACCAATACGTAACCCTAAAAAGGTTAACAACATTTACAAAAATTTCTATTTTTTCAACACTTATGTAAGTATTAGAAAGAGAACCATAAGAATAAGGCTTTACAACAATACCTCCACCGTACTTATTACCTCCATAAACTTCCAAAAATATATCAGAAAAAAATAAAGTATCTCCCAAATAAAAGTGAGAATAAGATTTCATAGAAGAAATAATAACTATTTCACCAAATGAGAACGAAACAAAAACCAAAAATAAAAAACAAATAAACACAAATCTCATAACTATTCCCCTTAAATATTATACTACAACAAAAACGAATTATCAAAATACCCAGAAGTAGACCTTAAAAAATCAAATTTTATAAACTACAATAACCTATTCAAAAACACTAAAATTTCAATTCCAAACTTAAAAGTACACTTAAATAATTAAATGAGTAGTAGTTTTACCACTACCTGAAGGTCCCATAATAGATAAAAATTCACCACTGTCTATGGAAAGGTTAACACCGTTAAGAGCTAAAACCTTAACACTGTTTTTTGCATCTTCCTTATAGTACTCTTTGACTATGTTCTCAAGCACAATCAAGATTTACCCCCTAAACATCATTTCAATAACAGAATTATAAAAGAAAAAAAATA
>CALFVP010000104.1 GCA_937928175.1 uncultured bacterium
CATCATCACAAACAAACCTATGTTTCCTACTCAAAAGTTCCAATCCTATTTCACTCTTACCTATACCACTTCTACCAACTATTAGTACACCGTAACCAAATATGTCAAACATACCACCATTCACTATGACACAAGGTGCAAGCTCATTGTTAAGTATAAGTTCAACAGAAAAAGTTAATTGGTATGTATCTAAATAACTTGCTATCACAGGAACCCCGCTTTTTTCAGCAACTGCAAGAAATTCCTCAGGAAGCCCCTTATAGTCAGAAACTATACAACAAGGTATATCAAAAGAAAAAAATCTCTCAATGTTTTTTTTACCCTCATTATTACCCTCAACGTAAATCTTGGTTATGTACGTCTGCTCACCTTTACCTAATATCTGAACTCTATCGTAAGCAAAGTTATCAAAAAAACCAACCAAAGATAAACCAGGTCTGTTAGTTACAACAGAAGTTATCTCTTTACTCTCAACGTTACCATGCCCTACTATAACTTCAAGAAAAAGATTATACTCATCTTTTGCAATTTCTATAAAAGATTTTACATTCATTGTCTTTTCTTTCTAGCTTCCTTTAGTCTTAAATCTTTCTTCTTTTTTCTCTCTTTTAATATTAAATCATGAGCTTTATTTATAGCATCCGTTATAGCAATCTTCCAATCATTATGTTCATGTTTTGCAAAGACCTTGGTATGATCAACAAATACATCAACCTCACATAAAGTTGTCATTATAGGAGTAGTTGAGATAAAAAAGTGAATTTTCGTTATCCTATCAGCAGCAAAAGATATTTTGTTAAGTTTCTCATAAACATGGTTCCTAACATCATCCGTTACAATAAAATCTTTACCCTCAATAAGAACCTCCATACCTTACCTCCAATTATATCGTAAAAGTAACTAATCACTTTTTCAATAGTTTCAAACTACGTTTCAAACTACGTTTTAACTACCTTACAAAACTCAAAATAAATTATTTAACTTTTTCAAGATACATATTCTCATAGTTCTTTATTGAACTTTCCGTAAATATTATCTTTGATGAGTAAAACACATCTCTAACGTTTAAGTTGTTGAAAACAGAAGTTTTAAGAAATGGTAAATTCCTTGAAGACAATACTATATTCCTATCGACGGAAGGTAAAACCAACAACCCAAACCCCTTATCTATCATTTTCAATACATTCCCGAAAACCTTAACAAACTCTCTAGTTTTATAACTTTGTAGAGAAAAATCCTCAACAACAATGAGATCTTTCTCTCTAGTTTTAGCAGAAAGAATAACAAAGAAAGCCTTTCTTTTCATCTTTTTTGGTACTTTTTGTGAATAATCTCTTGGTTTTGGACCATGAGCAATACCGCCACCAACCCATATCGGGGATCTTATAGATCCATGTCTTGCTCTACCTGTACCTTTTTGTCTCCAAGGTTTCCTACCTCCACCTCTTACCTCACCTCTCGTTTTAGTTGAAGAAGTCCCTTGCCTTAAATTAGCTAATTCAGCAACCAAAACCTTATAAACAAGATCATTGTTATACTCTTGATTAAATATCTCATCACTCACTTCTACCTTACCTTTTACTTTACCATCTAACCCTATAACATCCAACTCCATTCCATCCCCCTAAACAAGAAAAAATTATGAAAAAATACGTTACCCCCTTTCAAATAAACACAAATTTGAAAAAAACAAGATTCATTAAAGATAATTCCTATATGAACGCTTTGGATGTAGTAGTTATATCTTTAACTCTTCTAGGTATAATTTGGGGGATTAGAAAAGGATTCATTGGTATAATAATTTTTGTTGTAGGTATAATTGTAACTATAGTTATTATTGATTCCTTTAGTGAAAGTTTATCAGTATTTTTCGAAAAGGTAGGTGTTAGTCAAAATATTTCCTACGCTATAGCAGTTATTACAATCCTTGTCGTATCACTCATTACGTTCTTCATTATACAATTAGTTCTTAAAAATTTAATTGACCTTTTTAGGATAGGATGGATAAACAGAGCCCTTGGTGCAATACTGGGAGGGTGGGTACTTTTCGTATTCATAGGTTCTATACTATTTTTTTTAACAAAAATTCCATTCGTAAACTTTAAAAAGAATATAGATTCGTCCTTCGTAGCCAAATACTCCTACGAGCACGCAAAATACGTAATGTCTTTATCAGGATCTGAAGAAAAAATCAACAAATTAATAGACAAAGAAAACTAAAAATACTAAAAAATTTAAGCATAATTTGATTAGAAGATGAATAGGTACAATTTTTTGGCATTCGTCAGACTTTTCATTATATTCCTCATTCTTAAAACTACATAGTATAAGCAAAATCTTCCCAAAAACGTATAAATTCAACACCATAACTTAAAACCCAACCCACAAAAACAATACTCTTTCATCCTAAACGTTTAACCTCAAAAACTTTTAAGATTATTCTCAATAAAACTGCTACTTTCTATCCTCTATTTACTTGAACACACAAAATATGTTCCATTACTAGCAACCTAAAGTATACAAATTTTTTCTGAAAAGAGATAAAAATCTCTTTAAGCAGTTTCAAAATCATAGAAGATATAAACAAAAAGTTTAGAAACAGATATCTCAAAAAGATATGGGGGATTTCTCCCCCTTTATATCTACCTTAAAAGTGCTAATATAGCTTGAGGTCTAGCGTTAGCCTGAGCTAACATTGATATAGATGCGTTAAGCAATATCTGGTTCTTAGTGAACTCACTCATTTCGTAGGCCATATCTGTATCTCTTATTCTTGATTCTGAAGCTTGCATATTTTCATAACCAGTTAAGAGAGATTTTGCTGCATACATTAACCTATTTTGGTATGCTCCAAGATCTGCCCTTTGTTTACTAACTTTCGTTAAAGCCTTATCAATCAATCCTATCACAGCATTAGCTTTATCCGGAGTTGACAAAGATATAAAAGATGCTGTCAATGGGTTACCAACTGGATTTTTTAATCCCAAACCTTGAGAATTCATAGTACCAATATAGATTTGAATCCTCTGATCCATATTAGCTCCAATGTGTAACCACATACTACCGGTAACAGCATTCTCTCCGGTAAACTTGGCAAACCTACCAGTCAAAAGATTCAATCCATTAAATTGAGCATGTGATGCTATTCTGTCAATCTCTGCTATCAGAGCTGAAACCTCAACTTGAATGTAAAGCCTATCTTCATCAGTATAAATACCGTTAGCAGCTTGAACAGCTAATTCTCTTAACCTTTGAAGAACGTTTGTTGTCTGCTCAAGATAACCTTCAGCAACTTGAATAAAAGAAATCCCATCCTCAGCATTCATCTCAGCTCTTCTAAGTCCTCTTATCTGAGCTCTCATTTTCTCAGAAACAGCCAACCCTGCAGCATCATCACCAGCCTTGTTGATCTTAACACCAGAAGATAACTTCTCAATGTTTGAATCAACTTCCCAACCTTTGGTTTTCACCATACGGTTGGAAAAAATAGAACTAATATTGTGATTAATAATCATACATATCCTCCTTGACGTTTTTACTAGGCATCCTTGCCTAGCATCTTACTCATATTCTCGTACTACAAAAAAAAATCTTTAATTTTTTGTCAAAAAACTAAATAACCTAAAAAAGAATAAAAATTATACACATTTTAACTAAAAATAAAATCCATTGTATACTTTTTATATACCAAACATGTGTAACTTTTATATACCAAATTACAAAAACCTTACGTAAAGTAAACCTAAGGTACTTAAAAAGCATATACATTCTAAAATTAAATACAAAAACCTAAAAAATTAAACAATAAAGGTTTTGGCACAATATTTGCTAATATAAAATATGGAGGAAACAAAGCATGAACAGAGAAGAAGAAATAAGGGACATAAATAAAGAGAATGAAACGATTAATGAAATTTCTAAAGAAGAAAGTAATGTTTTAAGTAAAGAAGATGAGACACACGATCAAACTCAAAAGGAAAATAAATTAAAGCAGATAAAAGAATTTGTACTATCCCTTAAACAACAAATAGAAGAAAAAGATAAAAAAATAAAGGAATATGAAGATTTAATAAAGAGGCTAGCTGCTGATTTTGATAATTACAAAAAGAAAGTTAATAAAGACAAAATAGAGTATACTCGTTTTGCTAACAAAGATTTGATACTAGACCTTCTTCCGATAATAGACAATTTTGATAGAGCTATTTCAGTAATAGAGAATGCTAACCTTAATGACAGTATTAAAGACTTATTTGTTGGAATAAAGCTAATTTACAAAGAACTTACGAACATTCTTCTTAAATATGGAGTAGTTAAAGTTGACGTTGAAGGTAAAATTTTTGATCCTAGTATAAGTGAAGTTATAGAAGTAGAAGAAGTTGAGACTGAAGAAGAAGAGAAAGAAATCGTAATTAAAGAGTACATTAAGGCTTACAAAATGCATGATCAATTAATAAGACCTGCTAAAGTTAAAGTACAGAAAAGAAAAAAGAAAAAAACTACTGAAGAAAATAAATCTTCTGAATCTGGGGATGCTGAGGACGGGGGTATTTCTTCTTCCTCCTCGTAATTTTTTACGGGGAGGATGTATTTTTTTAAAGGAGGTATTTTATGCCTGAAAAAATCATAGGTATTGATTTAGGTACAACTAATTCAGTTGTAGCTATAATGGAAGGTGGTAAACCTGTTGTTATACAAAACCAAGAAGGTAGTAGAACAACACCTTCCATAGTTGCATTTACTCAAAAGGGAGAAGTTTTAGTAGGTGCTCCTGCTAAAAACCAGATGATCGTTAATCCCGAAAATACAATATATTCAATAAAAAGGTTTATGGGTAGAAGGTATGAGGAAACAGAAGAAGAAAGAAGAAGAGTACCGTATAAGGTAAAACCATACGGAGATAGTGTAAGAGTTGAAACTATTGCTGGAGAGTTTTCACCTGAGGAAATTTCTGCTAGAATACTGATGAAATTAAAGGCTGCTGCTGAAGATTATTTAGGAGAAAAAGTTGAAAAAGCTGTTATAACAGTACCAGCTTACTTTAACGACGCACAAAGACAAGCTACTAAAAATGCCGGTATCATTGCTGGTTTAAAAGTGGAAAGAATACTTAACGAACCTACAGCAGCTTCTCTAGCTTATGGTCTTGACAAGGAAGTTACAAAAAGAGGAAAAGAAATGAAAATAGCCGTATACGACCTAGGTGGTGGTACATTTGATATATCCATTCTTGAAATAGGAGAAGGTGTATTTGAAGTTAAATCAACAAATGGAGATACACACTTGGGTGGAGATGATTTTGATAGAAGAATAATGGATTGGCTAATAGATGAATTCAAGAAAGAAACCGGAGTAGATTTATCCCAAGATAGAATTGCATTACAGAGAATAAAAGAAGCAGCTGAAAAAGCTAAAATAGAGCTATCCTCTAAGATGGAAACAGAAATCAATTTACCATTTATTGCAGTTGTTAATGGTACTCCTAAAAACCTAATAAAAACTCTTACTAGAGCTAAATTCGAATCACTAATAAAAGATTTAGCAGAAAAAACCCTAAAACCATGCGAAGATGCGTTAAGAGATGCAGGACTAAGCGTAAACGAAATAGATGAAGTTATACTTGTAGGAGGATCAACAAGAATACCACTAATACAAAGTCTTGTCAAAGATTTCTTCAAGAAAGATCCAAATAAATCGGTAAATCCGGACGAAGTTGTTGCCATTGGAGCTGCTATACAAGCAGGAATACTAAAAGGAGAAGTCAAAGATATACTACTACTAGATGTAACACCTCTTTCACTTGGAGTTGAAACTTTAGGAGGAGTAATGACAACCATAATACCAAGAAATACAACAATACCTGTAAGAAAATCTCAAATATTCACAACCGCAGAAGATAACCAAACAGCAGTAACAATACACGTACTACAAGGAGAAAGACCCTTAGCTTCTCAAAACAGAAGTTTAGGTAGATTTGAGCTTTACGGTATTCCACCTGCACCTAGAGGAGTACCACAAATAGAAGTAACTTTTGATATAGATGCCAACGGTATACTAACCGTTTACGCAAAAGATTTAGGCACCAACAAAGAACAAAGTATCAGAATCACAAACTCTACAAACCTAACAGAAGAAGAAATCAAAAGAATGGTCGAAGAAGCACAAAAACACGCAGAAGAAGATAAAAAGAGAAAAGAATTAATTGAACTTAGAAATCAAGCAGACGGAATAGTGTACGCATCAGAAAAACTCCTTAAAGAACAAGGTGATAAAATGACTCAACAAGATAGATTAGACCTAGAAAGAGCAATAAACAACCTAAAAGATGTAATAAATTCAGACAACGCTAACGCAATAAAGAAAGCAATTGAAGAAGTTACAAACATCACCTATAGAATAAGTCAAGAACTATACAAACACGCAGGACCATCTTCATCAAGTACAACTACTTCAACCACAAGTACAAAAGAAAAAGATGAAAAAGTAGTAGATACAGACTACAAGGTCGTAGATGACGAAAAGAAGTAAAAAAAGGGGATAATATCCCCTTTAACCCTAATATCCCCTTTAACCCTAAACATCAAAGTACAATATAAACTCGTATGGGTGTGGTCTTTGAGCTATCGCTTTAGCTTCAACATTTAGCTTGTAGTTTATCCAAGTTTCTATAACATCCTTTGTAAAAACATCTCCTTGCAGTAAAAATTCGTGATCTTCTTCTAATGCCTTTAAAGACTCTTCAAGAGATCCCGCATACTGTGGTATCTTTGATTTCTCTTCTGGTGGTAAATCGTATATATTTTTATCAATTGGTTCACCTGGATCTATTCTATTTTTGATTCCATCAATTCCAGCCATAAGCATAGCAGAAAAAGCTAAGTAAGGGTTCGATGTTGCATCTGGTGGCCTGTATTCTATCCTTTTAGCTTTAGGTGATGTATAGTACATTGGAATTCTAACAGCAGCACTCCTATTTCTTGCTGAATACGCAAGATTAATTGGTGCTTCAAATCCTGGCACAAGTCTTTTGTAAGAGTTCGTTGAAGGATTAGTAAAAGCAGCTAAAGCTTTAGCATGTTTTAGCAAACCACCAATATACCACAGAGCCTCTTGCGAAAGCCCCGCATACTTATCACCTGCAAAAATGTTTCTACCCTCTTTCCATATACTCTGGTGAGTATGCATACCACTACCGTTATCACCCCAAATAGGTTTCGGCATAAAAGTAACAGTTTTGCCTCTTTTCCATGCAACATTTTTTAAAACGTACTTAGTCTTAAGTACATTATCAGCACATACCGTAAGAGTATCAAACCTAAAACCAATTTCACCTTGCCCAGCAGTAGCAACTTCGTGATGATGCATCTCAGCATTAATATTCATGTACTTCCTAAGTATCAAAAGTGCCTCACTTCTCAAATCTTGCAAAGAATCATGCGGAGGAACAGGAAAATACCCTTCTTTGTGCCTTATCTTATATCCTCTATTAAAAGTACCATCTATATTCTTCTCATTTCCGCTATTCCATATTGCCTCATCCGAATCAATAAAATAATACCCAGAATTATGGGTTTGATCAAAATAAGCTTTATCAAAAACAAAAAACTCAAGCTCAGGACCAAAATAAGCCGCATCTCCTATTCCAGTTGACTTAAGGTAAGCCTCTGCTTTCTTAGCTATATGCCTAGGATCCTTTGAATAATCCTTACCAGTTATAGGATCCTTTATATCACAAATAAAAACTAACGTTTTATGTTCAGAAAACGGATCAATAAACGCAGAGGTAGGATCAGGAGTAAGAATCATATCACTTTCGTTTATACTTTGCCAACCTCTTATCGATGAACCATCAAAACCTAATCCTCTATCGAATACTTCTTCATCAAGTTTACCAGAAACTATGGACAAATGTTGCCAAAGCCCCGGAAAATCCATAAACCTTAGGTCAATTATCTCAATGCCCTGATCTTTAACAAACTTTAAAGCTTCGTGTTTGTCTTTAAACATATTATCCTCCTAAAAAAATTAGTAAAATATAAATAATTCTAAAGACAATATCAAATTAAAAATCTTCCAAAGCATTCCAATAATATTAAAATCTAAATTTCAGTAACCTCAAAACAAACGAAGATCCTATACATACAGTATCAGATCTTAGAAGAATATCCTTACCTAAGTTAACTGGAACAAACCCAAATGAAGCTATTTCATCCTCTTCCTCTTCAGTAAATCCTCCTTCACTACCAACACATAAAACTATTCTATCGTTTTCTCCAATACCTTTTATCATCTCCAAAAAGTCAACAGAAACACCGTTTATAGTCCTATTAGTAAACAAAATTAATTTATTTTTACCTTCAAAGCTAGTTATCAATTTCCTAAAATCTTTAAAGTCTTTTGTTACGCTAAAAGGTTTTAAAACAACTGTAGGGAAATGATTACCTACCGTTTTTGCTCCTTCGTAAGATATTCTCCTCAATCTTTCCATGTACTTATCATCAAACCTAAAATTCTGTGAGTGTTTTGATATTATAGGTTGCAAAAAATCTACTCCTAACTCTGATAACCTATTTACCTCATCTTCAAACGATTTTTTGCTTATAAGAGCTTGTATTACAAATATTTCTGGTTTACTCTTTGGAATATACCTACTTTCAAAAACTTCAAATACCACCGTATTTTCCCGAAAACCAACAACTTTACAATCAAACTGCATTTGTTTTTCAGTATCAAAAAAAAGTAACCTTTCTCCTATTTTTATTCTTTGTACTTTTCTCAAATGTCTAACATCGTCAGGTTCTGAAACAAAAACTTTATTACCAATAATTCTATTCTTTTGACTTGAGAATACCATTTTCATTTATATTGCCTCCCTACCTCTTTCCCCTGTCCTTATCCTTATAACATCTTCCAAAGGTAAAACAAATATTTTTCCATCTCCAATTCTTCCACTTTCAGTTCTAGCAACCTTTAAAATGGTATTTATAGTAGGTTCGAGGAATTCATCGTTAACTGCTATTTCTAATTTAACTTTTCTCACAAACCTTATACCTTTATCCACACCCAATATTTCATCTAGATACCCTCTTTGTCTTCCGTATCCTTGAACTTCCGTTACAGTCATCCTAGAAACATCAACAGCTCTAAGAGCTTCTTTAGGTTCTGTGCTAGGTTTCTTTTTTTCTACGGGAATTAAATTTGCGGTAGGCCTGGTATTCTTTTATTATTTTATTCGTGATTTTTGGGAATACAGAACTGCATTTTTCTCTTGGTTGTAAAACAAAAAAAAAGCAACCCATAATAGGGAAGCTTTCCATTGGTAATGAAACCTAAAACCATTTTCATGGTTTACAACAACGTAACAAAAATAGTTTTTTTATAATAACTTTTTAAGATTTAAGAGGGTTTTAATTTTGTAATAGTGATTGAATAGTTTGTTTAAGCTAGTTTCAAATAAAAAAGATCCGTAGTTATTAATTAGTGTAATTTTTGTATGATGCAAAAGAAA
>CALFVP010000105.1 GCA_937928175.1 uncultured bacterium
GAAGGGCTGAAGAAGTTGGAGGTAAAAAGAAGGATTGGTATCGTAAGTATGCTGTTAGGTATGTTTACAATAATGTTCCTGAAAGAGCAGTAAGCAAGATTGAAAATGCTTTTAAAACGTGGCCGTATGATTATGATCTTAGTTTAGTTTATATTGATGCTTTAACTAAACTTCCCGAACCTGACTTTGGAAAAGCTTTAAAGTATTCTGAAGAGTTTAGAAGAAAGGAAGATAACAGTTTTAGAGGAATTGACTTGAATGCTCAAGTTTACGTTAAAATGGGAGATTACTATAAGTCTAAAGATTATTACAAAAATGCTGAAATACTTTACATTAAATACCTTAAATCGAAAGATAATAAGCATATTCCTTCACTGTTTAGACTTATATCTGTTTATATAAAACTCGATGAGAAGGATAAGATTTATGAACTTTACGATTATATAAAAAAACTTGATGAGAAAGCTGTTTCAGAAGTTGTTGGTATTGAAATGGCTAGATACTTTATAGACAATAAGGATCTTGCAATGGCTAAAAAAGTTTTATTTGAATTGTCAACTATAAAACCTAAAGATCCGGATTTTTACTACGAGTTTGCTAGATATCTTTTCTATAATGAAAATTATGGAGAGGCTACCAAAAACCTAAAGATAGCTTTGTATTTAAACCCAAAACATTCAAAATCTTATATACTTATGGGGGATATTGATTACATTTTGAAGAATAAGCAATCCGCAATTTCCAATTATAAAAAATCTTTAGAAATAGATCCTTCTCAAGGTATTTCTTATATTAGGTTAGGTGATATTTTTTATGAAGATAAGCAGTACAATACCGCTTTAGGATACTATTTGGAGGGGTTAAAATTAGTAAAACAAGAAGATAACAGTTATTTTTCAAGAGTTAATTACAATATAGCTAAGATATATTACATAAACGGTGCTTTGAATGAATCTTTGAGGTATCTTTCACGTTCCTACGTTTTAGACCCTCAAAATCCTCTTCTTTCTCATTTTATTGCTAACATATACTTAGAGCAAGGAAAACCTGATATTGCACTCGTTCAGTACAGTAAGTCTATAGAAGGTTACCAGAAAATGATACAGAAAATTAAAGTTATTGACAGTAAAATTGTAAGACATAGAGAAATTGTTTCTTTTCTTATTAGGAGTTACAATAACCAAGGAGTTGCGTATATGTTTCTTAAAGGACAGGATAACGTCAAGAATGCAATGTTAAGCTGGTGGGAAGCAAAAAACTATGCAGAGAAAATAAATGCAGTTTATCCTGAGGCAGAGTACAATGTTAAACTAGTTTTGCACCCAACTATGAATAAGTACAAAAACTTTGCTGTGGATAAAGAAATACCTGATACCATTCCTAAATACTTTTATGCATACCTCAAAGACTAATATCCTCTACTTTTTTTAGTATTTTCTGTATAATTATATCCATTCTTTGGGTATGAGTTGAAAACCAAAATATTTTATTACATTTTGGACATTTGTAAAATTCGTCAAAGTATTTGTACGTTTCTTCAGGAATTAAGTTTCTTACGCTTTCTTTGTTTTTTATCTTTACAAGTTTGGAATTACAGTCTAGACATCTGCTGAAAGGAGAAATTTTGTCTTTTATGTTAAGTTTACTTAGTACTTCCGCTGTTTGTTCTTTTTTATCGTCTGAAGAAATTAAAATTATTCTATCTCCGTACTTTTTGTTCTCTCTTTTTAATATTCTGTCTTTGGTAAGAAGTATTGTTTTTTCATCCTCATCTAGAAATTTTATAAGTTCTTTATCATCGATAGAGTTTGAGTATTCGGTTGAAAATCCTAGCATTCTTAAGTATCTTGCTAAACCTCCTAGCATAGAATCTGCTATAAACTTCATACTTTTAGAGATATTAGTATTCCTTTTAGTTCTTTGATTATACTTTTAATTTTGGGTTTTGAGATTTCTGAGTGTATGATTTCGTCTAGCATTGTTTTAAGTTTTTGGTCTTTTATGATTGCTATTTTTAAAACTTTATCTTTGTTTTTTCCAGAAATTTTTTCTACAATTTCTACGGTTTTTATTGCTTTTTCTATGATGTTTTTTATTATTTTTTTGTAGTGTTCTATTTGTTCGTCTTTGAATTCTCCTTCTGTATCTTTTTCTAATTTGGATAACTCTTGAATTAACTCATCAATATCTTTAACTTCGTTAATCTTATTTTCTAAGATGTTAAAGAAGCTAGGTGCTTTTTTATTGGATGTAGTAGTTGAATAGGTAGGGGAAATCCCCTTAGTTAGTTTGTATACTTTCATCTTTTTAAGTCTTTATTCCTCTTCCTCATCCTCATATTCTTCTTCATCTTCAAATTCTTCTTCATCCTCAAACTCTTCAAACTCTTCATCTTCGAATATATCATCATCTTCAAATTCATCATCTTCGATGTCTTCAAATTCGTCATCGAAATCTTCTTCGTCAAGATCTTCATCAAATTCTTCTTCGTCACCCATTAGATGTATCTTTAAAATTTCATCCATAAAACATCCTCCTTACAAAAAGATTGTAAGGAATGAAAAATGATTTTTCAACAATTTATCAAGTTAAATACATAGTTTTACTCTTTTTATTCCTCCAACAGAGTTACACAGAAATAAAGCTTTGCTTTTCTTTAAGTCTTCAATTGTTACCTTTTCTTCTTTTATGTTATATTTTTTTGCCAAGTATTCTAGCATTGTTCCTCTTAGTACTCCTGAAGTTCTTTTAGGTGTTACTAGTCTCTTGTCTTTAAGTATTATTATATTGTGAATTGTGCCTTCGGTTACGTTCCCTTTTTCGTTTAAGAATATAAAATCAATTATTTTTTCTTCTTTTAGTTTTTTTGCGTAAGCGTTGAATAAATCTCTATTCGTAGTTTTGTGATATAAAAATACGTTTTTACTGTTTACTCTATCTTTGGCTATTTTTATTAACCCAGATTTAGGTTGATAGGTAAATTCGGTTGTTTCTATTTTTGTATTTCCATGTTTATCGAGTAGTAACCTTATCTTAAGTTTGCCATTAAGTTTCATTGTTCGTTTTAAATCTTCTATTATTTTTTCTTTGTTGTACTTAAAGGAAAAATATTTGGCGGATTTTATTAATCTTTTTATGTGATTTTTCAGTAAGTATATTTTGTTGTTTTTTAGTAGCATAGTTTCTATTAATTGAAATTCGTTGTAAGGTTTTTGTATTAGGAAGTTTGATTTTAGAATACATTCTTTGTATTCTCTTTTTGGATCTGAATACCATGTTATTCCGCTGCCTATTCCCATTTCACCTACATTGTTTTGTATTGATATAGTTCTTATTGCTACATTGAATTCTGATGTTCCGTTTGGTAGTATGTAACCTATCGTTCCTGTGTATATTCCTCTTGGAGTATTTTCTAATTCGCTTATTATTTCCATTGTTTTTTTCTTAGGTGCTCCGGTTATAGATCCACTAGGGAAAATTCCTTTTATTATTTCGCTAAATTTTTTATCTTTCTCTATTTCTCCAACTATAGTCGATGTCATTTGAAATAATGTTTGGTATTTTTCTATCTCGAATATTTTTTCTACTTTTACGCTACCAAATTTTGATATTTTACCTAGGTCGTTTCTTAGAAGATCAACTATCATTAGGTTTTCAGCTCTGTCTTTTTCACTTTCAAATAACTTTCGAAGTAACTTTTTATCTTCTTCCAAAAACCTACCTCTTTTAATGGTTCCTTTCATAGGTTTTGTTATTATTTTATTTTTCGATGTTCTAAAGAATAATTCTGGAGATAAAGATAGTATATAAGTATTGTTATACTTTACAAATCTGGTGTATTCTGTACGTTGTTTTTCTCTTAGCTCTAGAAAAAGAGATATAGGATCTCCTTCAAATTCAAAAAAGAGCTTAAAAGTGAAGTTTGTTTGATACGTGTACCCATCTTTAATGTATTCTTTTATTTTTTCTATCTTATATAAGTATTCTTCAAGTGATATTGATGATCTTATGTTAGATATTGAGAATTTGTTTTTTGTTTTTTGAGGTATTTCTGTTATTCTAGGCTTTGTAAAAGCTCCAAACCATAAAAGTGGTATGTTGCTATGTTTATTTCTGGAAGGTAGATTTACTATATCGTATCCTGCTTCGTAAGATATAAAACCTGCTAGGTAGAAATTTTCTTTTATAACTTTATCGATTTCTTTTAAACCTTCTAGTACTTTACCTTTTTCTTTTACTTCTATTTCAATTATGGGGTTTTCAAAGATAACAAAGTGATTTCCTTTATCAATTATAAGGAAGTTTTTATTGTTCGTTATCTTGAGCATTTAAAAAATCTTGAAGATGTTTTTGTTCCTTTTTCAATTATTCTAGGTATATTTTGGTATTGATTTTTATATGAGTAGAACCAATTTTTTGATATTGGGTAGTTTTTCCTTTTAAAATAGTAAAGTATTTTGGAGGTTTTTGTATGGCTGATGGTAAGTTAAGTAAGCTTCTTAGGGATCCTAGTACTAAGAAAATGCTAAAGGAGTGCGAAGGGACAAATGACCCTAAGTTTATAAAGATTTCTTTTGCAAAACATTTGAAGTATTCAATGATAAAAGACGAGTATTCTGCAACTGATCTAGATAAACTTTTTAGTCTTGCTTTGGTAGTGAGAGATAAACTTGTTGAAAAGTGGATAAGGACTCAACAGAGGTATTATGAGACTCCGGATGTGAAGAGGGTTTATTATTTATCTTTAGAGTTTCTAATAGGTAGAATGCTTATTAATAATATGATAAATTTGAGAATAGACCAAAGTGTAAGAAAAGCGATGGAAGAGATAGGTATAGATGTAGATAAGCTTGCAGAGCTTGAAGAGGACCCTGGTTTAGGTAACGGTGGTTTGGGAAGACTTGCTTCGTGTTTTCTTGATTCGTTAGCTACCCTTGAATATCCTGCTTACGGTTATGGTATAAGGTATGAATTTGGTATATTTAAACAGGTTTTTCAGAATGGGTACCAAGTTGAGAAACCTGAGGAATGGCTTAAATTTGGTAATCCTTGGGAAATAGAAAGGCCTGAGTATACTGTTTCTGTTAAATTCTACGGCAGGGTTCATTCCTACGTAAAGAACGGTGAACTAAAGTTTGAATGGGTTGATACAAATGATGTATTGGCTGTTCCTTACGATACTCCTATAGTAGGGTATGATACTAATACAGTTAATACTTTGAGGTTATGGTCCGCTAGAGCTTCTGAAGAATTTGATTTGCAGATTTTTAACCATGGAGATTACATAAAAGCTGTTGAAAGTAAGAATTTATCAGAAGTTATTTCGAAGGTTTTATATCCAAATGATAATATTTATGAAGGTAAAGAGTTAAGGTTAAAACAAGAGTACTTTTTTGTTTCTGCTTCTTTACAAGATATAATAAGGAGATTTAAAAAACAGTTTGGAAATAATTTTGATATTTTCCCTGAGAAAGTTGCTATACAGCTTAATGACACTCATCCGTCTTTAGCAATTCCTGAACTTATGAGAATACTTGTTGACATTGAAGAATTACCATGGAATAAAGCATGGGATATAGTTGTAAATACTTTTGGTTATACTAACCATACAGTTATGCCTGAAGCACTTGAAAAATGGGAAGTTACGTTGATTGAAAGGTTGTTCCCAAGACATCTACAGATAATTAATGAAATAAATAGAAGGTTTTTGAATGAGGTATCTTTAAGGTTTAATGATATTAATAAAATAAGGAATGTATCTATATTTGAGGAAGGACCATCAAAGATGGTTAGAATGGCAAACTTGTGTGTTGTAGGTTCACATTCTGTCAATGGTGTTTCAAAACTACATACAAATATTCTAAAAAATAGTGTTATGAAAGACTTTTATGAAATTTTCCCGGAAAGGTTTAATAACAAAACTAATGGTGTTACTCAAAGAAGGTGGCTTTTATTGGCTAATCCTGAGCTTGCTAGACTTATCACAGATACTATTGGTGATAAGTGGGTTAAAGATTTGTACGAACTGAAAAAACTTGAGAAGTATGCTGATGATAAATCATTTCTTGATGAATTTGATAAAGTTAAAAGGCATAACAAGGAAAGGTTAGCTAAATATTTGAAAGATGTTTGTAACGTTAAATTGGATCCTGAAAGTATATTTGATGTACAAGTTAAGAGGTTACATGAGTATAAGAGGCAGCTTCTCAACGCAATGCATATAATATATCTGTACAATAAGATTAAAGATGATCCTAACTTTGATATATATCCTAGAACATTTATTTTTGGTGCTAAAGCTGCTCCTGGTTATTATATGGCAAAACTTATAATAAAGCTTATAAATAGCATATCGGAAACTATAAATAAAGACAAGACTGTTAGTAGTAAGATAAAAGTTATATTTGTTCCTAACTATAATGTTTCACTTGCTGAGAAGATAATTCCTTCAGCAAACGTTAGTGAACAAATATCAACAGCAGGTAAAGAAGCATCAGGTACGGGTAATATGAAGTTTGCTATAAATGGTGCTATAACCATTGGTACTCTTGACGGTGCTAACGTTGAGATTATGGAAGAAGTTGGAGAAGATAATATCTTTATTTTTGGTCTTAGGGCTGAGGAGGTTGCAGAACTAAGAATGAGTGGAAAATATAATCCTTACGAGATTTACAACTCTGATCCTGATATAAAAAGAATACTTGATATGGTAAATAGTAGTTATTTTGCACCTAGGGAGCAAGGTATATTCGAACCTATATATAATTCTCTTCTTTTTGGTAGAGGTGGTTCTTCTCCTGATGAATATTTCTTGTTGGCTGATTTTAATAGTTATAAAGATACACATTCGAAAATTGATAAACTTTACAGGAATAAGTATGAATGGAACAAGAAAGCACTTCTAAATACCGCTAGAATGGGCAAATTTTCAAGTGATAGAACAATAAAAGAATACGCCGAAGAGATATGGAAAATAAAACCTGTTAAAGTTAATTTAGATTGAAAAAAGGGGAAAATATCCCCTTTTAAGATAGGCTTTTTAGTTTGCTTCCAACTTTAAATACAGGGTAATCTTTTGGAGATATATTGATTTTTTGTTTTGTTTTAGGGTTAATTGCAGTTCTTGCTGCTCTCTTCTTTACCGATAAAGTAAAGTAACCAACAAGAGATAGAGAATTTTTGTTTTTTACAACTTTCTCAAGCTCTTTTAAGAAAGCATCAATGACTTGTGATACAGATTTTTGACTGATTTTTGTTGAGTTAGAAATGTTTTTTATAAGTTCTTTTTTGTTCATAGGCACCTCCCTTCAATAAACCTAATTGTATTTGTTAGGTATACAGTTGTCAAGAAAATTTTAAAATTTTGCGGTATTATTAAGGTTTATTTACACGTAAAAGCATCATTTTTTATATTGTTGAAATGTAAAAATTTTTTCTTTAAAATGACCAATATAGTTGGAAAAGGATTATAAATATGGGGAAGTTTATATTTACTTGTTTGATTTTATTAGTTGGAATAGGGGGATACTCTCAAACTATTGTTTACTATGATCCTGACGGTAACCTAAGAAGGATTGTTGATATAAATTCTGAGGGGAATAAACTTTTTAGCAAAATTGGTTTGAAGTTTATTGTTACTGCTGATGATGTTTCTTTTAGTAATGTCTTAAAGCAATATAACCCCAGTTACTTTATTCTTAACTCGCTAATATATCAATCCAAGAAGAGAGATCTTAACCTTGTACCTGTTTTTATATTCAAGAAAGGTGATAAGATTTCTTATACAAAGAAACTTGTTACATTTTCAAGTGAAATTTCATTAAAAAATATTGCTAATAGAATTCTTGCTTCTTCCTTTAGGGATGTGAAAGAGTTGTTACCGTATGATTTGAGAGTTTTAAAAGTTCCTAAAGATTTGGATGCTCTTCTAGCTATGAAATTTATGCAATCAGACGTTGCTTTAGTTTCTGAAAGTAGCATTGAGATTTTTAAAACCATAAGTCCTGTGGATTTTGGATTACTTAGAGTAATTTTCACGAGTAAAGAAATATTTAATCCTGTTTTCTGTTATTCTCAAGATATGGAGAAAAAAGTTGAAGATGTTAAGAGATTATTTTTGCTTCCAGAAGCAAAATCATTTTTATCGATTTTATTGTTTGATGGTATATCTTTGGATGTATCAAAGTTAAAATAAGGGGGTAGTTTATGGTAAAGTATTTAACTTATTTTATTGCTACTCTTACTTTTAACGTGTTGTTGTATGCCAATGTTATAAGTGATCTTAAAAATTTTTCGTTTCAAAACAGGAAGGACAAAGAAGTTTTAATTCTACTGTCTGATAAAATTTCTACTTTTGAAGAAGTTAGTAAAGGTATAAAAGAGTCTTTACCAGATTACAACGTTTATTTGTATAACTTTCAAGGAGATACCAATTTCATGAAAGATGTTGCCAATATTGTCTCTTCTATAAAACCTAATGTTATTGTTGTTTTGGGCAGTAGTGTTCTTGAGAATTTAGTTGGTAAGGTAAAGATTCCTATTGTTTTTTCGATGGTAATAAACTATAAGAAGTTGAATGTTGAAAGTTATGATAACATAGCAGGAGTCTCTTTGCAAATTCATCCGGAATCTGTATTTTTCAATCTTAAGACAATTCTACCGAATTTTAGTAAAGTTGGTGTTATATGTAGTCAAAGTTACTATGATAATTTTATTTCTCCTTTTTCTGAGGGATTGAAGTTAAGTTTGCAAATTGAAATTTTTCCTTCTATAATTTCTTCTTCGGCTAACTTTATTTCTTCTTATAATTCTCTTTCCAAGAAAGTTGATGTAATGTGGATGGTTCCCGATACCACAGTTTTGGATAAAAATTCTATAGTTTACTTTATAAACGAGAGTTTTAAGTCTTCTAAACCTACGGTGGTTTATTCTGAACCTTTTGTTAAGGCTGGTGGTTTTTTTAGTGTTTCTCCTAACTACGATAGTTTAGGATCTCAAATAGCTCTTATGGTAAGGAAAATAATTGAGGATAAGGTTAAACCTTCAAAAATAGGTATAGTTCCTGTTGTTGGTACCTTTACCACCGTTAACAGGGAAATGGCTAAAAAGTTAGGTATTGATGATGTTGTGTTGGGTTTAGTTGATAGTGTTGTTGAGTAGGGGGTAATATGATTTTTTTGTCAAACCTTAATATAAGAGCTAGACTTTCTATAGTTATTTCAATAATTGTTATTCTCGTAGTACTTTCTTTGAGTGTAATATTTATAACTAAGTCGAACAATGATATGATGAGATCAATAATAACAAGGTCTGTAGTTCTTGCTAGGAGTATGTCTGTTTTATCTGCAAACTATATAGCTGGTTTTCAATACCTTGATATACA
>CALFVP010000106.1 GCA_937928175.1 uncultured bacterium
ATCCTTAGCAGCATTGGGAGGAGTATTGTTTCCTATAGCAATATACTCTATATTTAACGCAGGTAAAGACAGTTTTAGAGGATGGGGAATACCAATGGCAACGGATATTGCCTTTACTATAGCAGTGATGATGCTATTCGGTAAACTAATATCCCACGCTTCAAAAGTAAACATAACAGCTTTAGCAATAGTTGATGATATAATGGCACTACTAGTAATAGCATTGTTTTACTCAACAGGAGTAAAACTAGAGTACGTACTTATCTCTTTCGGAATAATTCTAGTTATTATGGTTTTCAATAAGTTAGGTTTAAGATTCACATTCGTTTACTTTGTCTTTGGTTTTGTACTATGGTTATTGTTTTTAAACTCAAATATTCACCCCACAATAGCTGGAGTACTCTTAGCATTTGTTATACCTTCAACAACAAGTAAAAATCCCGTAAAAGACATAAAACTTGTATCTGAATACCTCGAAAGAATAGCAGAAAACGCTAACAAAGGTAAAATACTAGGAGAAACAAAACCAGATTTTCAGGATATAAAAAACAAATTAAAACACATAGAACCACATTTGCAAAGGTTTGAAACAGCACTATCACCATGGGTATCATTCGTAGTATTGCCAATTTTTGCTTTTGCCAACTCTGGTGTTTACATTGGTAACTTCACTCTAAAAGATTTGACTCATCCTGTATTACTGGGAACCGCTCTAGGATTACTAATAGGTAAATCAACAGGAATATTCTCATTTTCTTTCCTTTCAGTAAAGCTAGGTATAGCAGAAATCTCTGAAAAAGTCTCATGGAAAGAGTTTTATGGTGTATCATGGTTTGCAGGTATAGGATTTACTATGGCACTATTTATTGCACATCTATCATTCGATTCAATGCCATACTATCTTGATCTCTCAAAAGTAGGAATATACATAGGTAGCTTACTATCTGTGGTAGTAGGATCACTAATAATTATTTCAATAAATCTAACAAACAAACATAGAAAAACAACTTTATCCAAAAAGACAAAATAATCTTGAAAAACGAGTATTTAAGTTTTTACTATGTTTTTGTCAAATTCTGGAGGAACACAATGAAATTTAGTAAAAACATTTCGATTCCTTTTTATAATACACTTTCCTTAACGATGATTGTATTTTTTTCTAGCATACTTATAAACGGGTGCTTAACACAACCAACATTAACCAAAGACTTAGAGAACGTTTTTGGAACGTGGATACACGAAAAAACTGTTTACTCAAACTACACATCAGATGTTAATTCAACAATATACGTATTTGAAAACGTTTTTTTAGAATTTACAAATAACATATCAAATTATTCTGGAAAATTGATACACTTTAGTACAAATACCCAAACAATTGTCTGGAAATTAGACCTAGCAAAAGATAAACTTTACATAGAAATAGATATAACAAACTTTGAATATACACTAAATTTAGTGGCAGTAGATTCAACCAACGTGAACTACTTGTGGTTTATGAATGGAATTTATACACTATCAAACACAAACTATTACTTTTTTATAAGCAATAACATAAGAAAATACGTACTAAAAAAGTTATAGCATTTTCTAACACCTTAAATTTGAAAAAATTTAAAAATTCTTTTTAAATTTTTGGTTATGAATTTGAATAAGTTTACATTTTTTCTTTTTTTACTACTTTTACTAAACGCTTTTGGTCAGAAAAAAGCCATAGAATCTTTAAATAACACACTTACCTCCCCAATTATAGGTCCAAATCACATACTTTTCATAGCAACAAATCAAGCAAAAAGTATAAAGATAATACTGGAAACTGAAAAGTGGAAACCAATTGAAATGGTGTACGATGAAAAAACAATGATGTGGTACTACATTTACGAAAAGGAACTTACCAAAGGTAAATACAGATACAAACTTTCAATTGACAACTTTTTAACAACAGATCCCCTAAATCCCAATAAGGAAAAGGACAAATTAGGTGGGTATTTCTCTTTCTTTGAGCTAAAGGATAATATCGAAATATTTAAAAGTAATCCAAAACGAATAGAGAATGGCTATTACGAGTTCAGATACATAGATCTAAAGGCAGAAAAGGTAGTACTAGTAGGAAGCTTTAACAATTGGAATCCTTACGAACTCGAATTAAAAAGAGAGTATGGGGGTATATGGAAGATAAAAATTTATTTACCAAAGGGAACACATTACTACTATTTCATAGTAGATGACCAAATAACCCCTGACCCAATGAATACTAAAGCAGTTAAGGATAAACATGGTAACATTATTAACATAATTGAAGTTAACGAGTAACAGATTCCGAAAATAACTTTAAGAAACCAAGGAGGGTTTCTATGGAGTGGGAAGTAAAATTACAATCGGACAAAAATATAACAAGTCTTGCGAAAGAAAACAAACCAGGAGTACAAAGTACAGCAGAGAAAATAAAAGAAGAAAACGTAAAAGCTGAAATAGAAAAAGAGAAAGAAAAGGAGCTCAAAGATAAACTTAAGAAATCCGTTATTAATGAAGATGATATGAAAGTTCTGCTTTTAGTTTTTGGATCTAGGGGTAATACTACACTACTGGATAAGGTAATAGAAAAAATGAAAAAACAAAACAAAGTTATATAGCATCAAAAAAGAATCTTATTTCTCTAATAGCTGATGTCTTAGAATCTGATGCATGAATAGCATTTCTTGGAAGATTTTCTCCGAAAATCTTCCTAATAGTTCCTTCTTTTGCTTTTTGTGGATCAGTATCTCCAACAAAATTTCTGAATTCTTTTATAACGTTTTCTCCTTGGATTACCATTGGTATGATGGGACCTGAAGTAATAAATTCTATAAGTTTATCAAAAAAATCTTTTCCTTTGTGTTCAATGTAAAACTCAATAGCTTCGTCTTTACTTATTTTTACCATCTTCATTGCAATGATATCAAACTTCTTTTCTATCATTGAAATTACTTCACCTACTTTCTTTTTCTGAATCACATCTGGTTTGATGATAGCGAGAGTTCTCTCCATCTATCACCTCTTTCTTGAATACTTACCCATCAACTCACCATAACCAATAACACGTCCTTCCATAGACTTAAGGATTTTTGATTTTGTAGCACCTGGGGGTATATCTAGTAAGATATCAAGAGCGTAAACCTTAAAGTAATACCTATGTGTACCACCTGGTGGGCAAGGACCACCGTACCCAAGTTTACCCCAACTATTCAAACCATGTTTCATACCGTTAGTAAAAATCTTTTCTGGTTTAATACCTTCAGGAATGACAGTTACATTAGGTGGAATATCGTACAATATCCAGTGATCCCAAGTACCCATTGGGGCATCAGGATCATCGTTTATAAGAACCAAAGATTTAGCATTCGTAGGTACCCCTTCTATTCTTATTTCTGGAGATACATCATCACCATCACAAGTATACTTGGAAGGTATAAAATCACCATTTTTAAAAGCCGGAGACGAAACTTTAATACTAACCATAACACCTCCTTTTCCAAAAACTTCGTAACTAAAGAAAAGAAACGAAAATACAATAAACAATACCCTAATCATGAAAAAATTGTGAAACTAAAAAAACCAATTTTCAATATTTTTCCAAATTAGAAGTTGAACGTTCTCAGACCCAAATAGAATTTTAGGAAATTGAAATAGGTATACGATATTTTATAAAATTTTTGTAGTTAGGCGACGTAGCTCAGCGGTAGAGCAGGG
>CALFVP010000107.1 GCA_937928175.1 uncultured bacterium
ATTAGTACTTCTTGCGAGAGATGTGGATTACCAAATGAAAATGAACGTTGCTTTTTTTGTGAGGAAAATAGTTTAGAGTTTGACAGAAATATTTCTCTTTACGTTTACGAAGGGTTAGTAAAAGATCTAATTCAAAGTATAAAGTTTAAAAATGATATTTACAAAGTTAGGATTGTAAATCACCTTACAAAAGGTATAGTTCTAGATAGTATTTTTAACGATTTTATAGATGTTGTTATTCCTGTTCCTTCTTCCTTAATTTCACTTTTGAATAGAGGATTTGATTTAGTTAAGTTGGTGTTTAAACCTATTGCTAAGTTTAACAGAAAACCTTTTTTAAGGCTTATATCAAAAAAACCGTTTTCGAAGCAACAGAAAAAGTTATCAAAAGAAGATAGAATTAATTTTATAAAAAATTCTTTCTATGTAAAAAGAAATTTAGATCTTAGTGGTAAGGTTGTTTTGTTGTGTGATGATGTATTTACAACTGGAAATACCTTAAACGCTTGTGCGATTCTTCTTAAAAAGTTTAATCCTAAGAAAATTTATTCTTTAACTTTTGCGAGAGTTATTTAGGAATCTTTAAATTTTTAGGTTGTATTAGTGGATTTTTCATTGTGGATAAGGTTAAAATTTCCTAGAATAAAGGTTTAGATATGCATAACGTTTTTTTTAACGTGCTGTTTGGTTTGAGTATTTTTCTTTTGGCTATATCTCAATTAGTTTTTTTACCTGTTTTGTTATTTTTATATTTGTTTTTTGTTTCTATTTTCAGGGGTAGAGTTTTTGGTTTTGAGGATTACTTATTTTGGTTGTTTATTTTTTTTAGCTTTATTTCCTTTATTTTTGCTAAACATAAGGATGTAGCTATAGGAGGGGTTATAATACTGATTTTTTACTACATTGCTTTCTTTGTTGGTAAAAATGGAGATTTTAGTTTTAGGAGTATTTGTTGGGGAGCAACTTTTTTCGTGGTTATTGGTGTAATTTTTGGAGTTATTTTCTATTTTTTGAAAGATTTTTCATTCTTTTTGAAAGTTGGTAACGTTGCTTTTATTGAAATTCCTCCTTCTAGTATGTTTTCTTATTCTTCTATAGTAAGAAGTTCATCAATTACACCTAATCCTGTAATTTTTTCCTCTTCAGTTTTGTACCTTTCACCTTTGATTATTTCTTGGTTATTTTTGAAGTTTGGTAGTAGAAAAATTTTGTTTTATTTAACTTTTAGTATTTTAGTTTTTTTTGAGTTTGTTGTTGGTATTGTTTCCAATTCCAGAAGTTTTATTATTCTTTTTCCTATTCTTGTTGTTTTGATTCTAGTTTTACTAAGGAGATACGAAGGAATTATAGTTTTTTTGTTTTTGGTATTGGTTTTATTTTTGTTGTTTTGGGGTTTTTTGAGTGATAGTGTTTTTCGAAGATTTTTGGAGATAATTTTTGGTCATTGGAGTCTTATGGTTAGGGTTGATGGTTATAAAGAATCTATAGGTCTTTTTAAAGATCATTTATTTTTTGGTATTGGGCTTGTTAACTTTAAATTTTACGTTCCTTACTATTTTGGTAATTATATTCACAATTTGTATTTGAGTATTTTGGTAGAAACTGGTTTGTTAGGTTTTATTTCTTTTATGTCATTGATTTTTTATTTAGTTTATAGATCTTTTCGTACTGTTATTAATGATGTTATTAAAGTTGGTTATTTTGTTAGTGTAGTTTTTTTCTTGCTTCATGGTTTTTTTGATAATACTCTTTACGTTTTTTCTTTGGGTATTATGTTTTGGTTTTTTATGGGTATTTTGCTGAGAGGCAATAAAGATGTAGTATATAAGTTGAATTAATTAAACTTTTTCAATGAAAATTCTTAACAATTTTGGAGGAAATTTATGGGTAACGTTGTTTTTATAAATGGTGAGTTTTATGAAAAGGAGGATGCAAAAATAAGTGTTTTTGATAAAGGTTTTCTTTACGGTGATGGTGTTTTTGAAGGTATAAGAGCTTACGATGGTAAGATATTTAAGCTAGATGAACATATAGATAGAATGTTTGAGGGAGCGAAAGCTATAATGCTTGAGCCTCCTTACACTAAACAAGAGATAAAAAGTATTATTATTGATACTTGTAGGAAAAACGATGTTAAAGATGCTTATATTAGACCTGTTTTATCTAGGGGGATAGGTGATTTAGGTCTTAATCCTTTTTTATCCAAAAAAGCGTCTTTTGTTGTTATAGTTGACAAGCTTGTGATGTATCCTGAGGAGATTTACACTAATGGTATGAGTGTTATAGTTGCTTCTACGGTTAGAAACTCTACCAATGCTTTACCACCAATGATAAAGAGTCTTAATTATCTTAACAATATTCTTGCTAAGATAGAGGCAGTGAATGCTGACGTCTTTGAGGCTGTAATGCTCAATGAGGATGGTTTTGTTGCTGAATGTACAGGTGATAACATTTTTATAGTTAAGAATGGTGTGCTTATAACTCCACCAAAAGAAGCTGGAATTTTGGTTGGTATAACTAGAAATGAAGTTATAAAAATAGCAAAAAAGAATGGTATACCTTTTGAAGAGAGGTTATTTTCTAAGATGGATTTATACGTTGCAGATGAAATTTTTCTTACTGGTACTGGTGCTGAGGTTGTACCTGTTACTAAGGTTGATAAAAGAACTATAGGAGATGGAAAACCTGGAAAAATCACTACTTTCATACTTGAAGAGTATAGAAAATTAACGAAAAGTGAAGGTGTACCTATTAGGTAGTAGTGTATTTTTATGGTTTTAAAGTTTACCGTTTCGGGTTTAAGAGGTATTTGGAATTCTGGGTTGGATCTTGATGTAGTTTTAAAGTATACAAGGTCTTATTTATCTTACTTATTTTCAAATGGATATGCAAAGAGAATAGCAATAGCTAGTGATACCAGAAAAACAAGTCCAGTTATAAAAGATTTTGTTTCTTCTGTGGTTAGAAGTTGTGGATTTGATGTTTTGGATTTAGGAGTTATTACTACTCCAATGGTTTTATTTGTCGTTAGAAAGTTAGATTTGGATGGTGGTATAATTGTAACAGCAAGCCATAATCCTCCTGAGTGGAATGCTCTTAAGTTTGTTGATAGAGGGGGAGTTTTTATATCCCAGAAAGCAATTGATTACATTTCTGAACAGAAATTTTTAGATTTTGCTTGTTGGGATAAAGTTGGTAGTATTGAAAATATTAGTAACGAAGAATCTTTGAAGTTTTTTACAGATGTTTTAGAAGAACTTGCTGATATTGATGTTATAAGGAGAAAGCAATTTAAAGTTGGGTTTGATCCGGTTAACGGTGCTGGAAGTGTTATCGGCAAGATGTTTTTGGAGTATCTTGGTTGTAAAGTTTTACCTTTAAACTATGACATTCAAAAGTTTCCACAAAGACCTACAGAACCTACGGAAAATGCTTTGGTTGGTCTTTCGGATTTAGTTAAAACTGAGAATTGTAATGTAGGGTTTGCGCTTGATCCTGATGGCGATAGATTGGCTTTAGTTTTTGAAAATGCTATAATTCCTGGTGAAGAGTATACTTTACCTATTTCCGAGATTAGTGCTATTAAAAATTTTTACAGAAGTGAATTTTCAAAAAACATTGTTGTTAATTTTTCAACTTCTTCGATGTCAGAATACGTTGCTAGTGTATTTGGTTTTAACGTTTTGAGGAGTAAGGTGGGGGAGGCAAACGTTGTTGAGATGTTGAAAAGTACAAATGGATTTATAGGTGGAGAGGGTAACGGAGGGGTAATATTTCCTCTTATTAACACTGCCAGAGATAGTTTTGTTGGAATGTTTTTAATACTCTACCTTATGGCAAAGGAAAACTTAAAATTGTCTGAAGTTGTTTCTGATTTCCCTAGGTTTAGAATGGTTAAGCTTAAGTTTAATAGAATGTTTTCTTCTGGTGATGTTGATATTGTAGTTCAAAGTATTCTTAATAGGTTTAAATTTGTTGAGAAGGTGGAAATAGATGGTGTATGGTACAAGTTTGATGGTGGATGGTTGCACGTAAGACCTTCGAATACCGAACCTATAACTAGGGTAATATTTGAAGGAAGTGAAGAATTTTGTTATCTTGTTTACGAGTTATTTAGGAATGTGGACCCGATGGGACTTGAACCCACGACCCCTACAATGCCATTGTAGTGCTCTCCCAACTGAGCTACGGGCCCCCGTACATTAGTAATTATATACAAAAATGTTTCGAAAATTCAAAAAATTTTATCTATTTTTTTATTTCCAATCTTAGGTTTTTTAACGGTAGGTAAGTATTGTTTTTTCTGGAAATGTGTATGTATTATCGTAAAAAATGAATTTATGGGTAAGGTTGAAGTTTTCTTTTCTGCGGGAGAAGTTTCTGGAGATGTAAGTGCAAGTGAAATAATTTTAGAACTTAGGAAAATGGGAGTATTTTGTAGTGGTATTGGAGGTAAAATGATGGAGGGGGCAGGAATGGTTAATATCACTAAAACCGATGAAAGTATATACAGTTCAGTGGGATTTTTAGAATCTTTTAATTATGTTTTTCCAAAGCTTTTGGTACTTAGAAAAGTTGTAAACTACCTTAGAAAAGAAAAACCTAAATTGGTTTTTTTAGTTGATAACCAAGGTTTTAATATACCTTTGGCTAGGATATGTAAAAAAATGGGGTTAAACGTTGTTTACTATTTCCCACCAATGGTATCAGTATGGAATGAGAATGTAAAGTATAAGATAGCTAAGTATTGCGATAAGATACTTTGTACTTTTGAGGATGATTATAAGATTTACAGAGAAGTTTCAGAAAATGCTATTTTTGTAGGTAACCCTCTAGTTGATAGAGTTTTGAATTGTTATTCTTCTTTAGAGAATTATTTAAATTTGTTTGATAGCAATAAAAAAAAGGTTCTTCTTTTGCCTGGTAGTAGAGAGCAAGAAATAAAAAACCTTCTTAAACCTATGTTAGAGACAGTTAAATTTATATTGGATGGTAAAACTGATATTCCTAAAGATATTTTAGAATTTTATTTGATTATTTCTCACCCTTTTTTTAGGGATTATACGTATAAAAGTATTAAATATTTTGGGCTTGATGGGAAATTGAAAGTATTTGAGAGAGTTAAAGATTACGCGTTGTATGATGTGTGTGACTTAGCTATTGCTTCTTCAGGTACTGTTACGCTAGAGTTAGCTTTACTTGAAAAACCTGTTATAGTAGTTTACAAAATTTCCAAACTTACGTTTGAGATAGGTAAAAGAATAGTTAAATCTAAGTTTATTTCTTTGCCTAATATAATTTTAGGTGAGAAAGTTTACCCAGAGTTACTACAAAGTGATGTTAATCCTATCTTAATATCTAAGATTGTTAAGGATTTTTTAGATGAGAGTATTGCAAAAGATATTAAAGGTAAGTTAAGAAAAATAAAAAGTAAATACAAGTCAGGGACTATACAGAGAGTTATTGAAGAAATAAAAGGTTTTCTAGTCCCTTAGTATATTTTTTTCGGTTTAAGTTTTTAATCAGTCATATTTTGTTTGTAGTTATTTTTTCTTCCGCTTTTACTGGTTTAAATAGTAGTTTTCCTTCTTTTGCATCGATTAATCCTCTTCTCATTTCCATTACTGTGAAGTATTTTGATTTGAGTACGTCTTTTAGGTAGTTAAAGCCTATCCATGGGTCAACATCGTCGCCGCATGTGAATAGATCTACTGCTGCAAACTTATGTTCTGGCCAAGTGTGTATAGCTAAGTGAGATTCGGCTATTACTACTACTCCGCTTACACCGAATGGACTAAAATGATGAAAAGTGTCGTTTATAACGGTTGCACCTGATAGTTCTGCTGCTTTTACCATTGCATTTCTTATTTCTTCAACGCTATCAAGGACTTCAGTATCGCAATCGTAATACTCAACAAGCAAATGTCTACCAAGGGAACTTATTTTTTCCATTTCTCCTTCTCACCTCCTTAAAAATTTTTACCCATGAATTTTTAATAAAAACTTTTGCTAATATCAAATTTTTTTAAAATTTTTTGAGTATCATTTTATGCAATGTTTTTTTACTTATTTTGATAATTTTTGAGTTTTTTTGTTAAGATTTATTAAAATTTCTAAGGGTGGTGGGAAATAATGAGAAGGAAAGGAGTTTATCTTTTTACGTCTGAATCTGTTACTGAAGGACATCCGGATAAGATAGCAGATCAAATATCTGATATGGTTTTGGATGAGTTTATTGCAGTTGATCCAAATGCTAGAGTTGCTTGTGAGACAGTTGTTACAACTGGTCTTGTTTTTGTTACTGGGGAGATAACGGCAAATGTTCATAAGTTTGATCTTGATGAAAAAGTTAGAGAGAAGATAAAGGAAATAGGTTATAACGATAGTTCGATGGGGTTTGACTACAAAAGTGTTGGTGTAATATCCAGTTTAAAGAAACAATCTCCGGATATTGCTATGGGAGTAGATACAGGTGGAGCTGGTGATCAAGGTATGATGTTTGGGTATGCAACTGATGAAACACCTAATTTTATGCCGTTAACTATTGATTTAGCTCATAAACTAACAAGGGAGTTAGCTAGAGCTAGAAAAAGTGGAGAGATATCTTTTCTTAGACCAGATGGGAAAAGTCAAGTTACAGTTGAGTATGAGGATGGTGTACCAATTAGAGTTAAAAATGTTGTTATTGCAGCTCAGCATTCTGATGATGTCTCGCAGGAAGAAGTTAGAGAAACGATAATTGAGAAGGTTGTTAAAAAAGTTATTCCTCATAATTATCTGGATGAGGATACTGAGTATTTCATTAACGCAACTGGAAAGTTTGTAATAGGTGGGCCTAGCGGTGATTCTGGTCTTACTGGTAGAAAGATCATTGCTGATACTTACGGTGGATGGGCTAGACATGGTGGTGGAGCTTTTTCCGGTAAAGATCCAACAAAAGTCGATAGAAGTGCTGCTTACATGATGAGGTACATTGCTAAAAATATCGTAGCATCAGGAATAGCTAAGGAATGTGAAATACAAGTAGCTTACGTTATAGGTGTACCTGAACCTGTCTCTTTAGTTGTAAATACCTTTGGTACTAGTAAAGTCAAAGAAGAAGAAATAGAAAAAACTATCTGGAAAAACTTTGATCTTACACCTAAAGGTATTATATCTTACCTTGATCTCAGAAGACCTATATATCAGAAAACTTCCGTTTATGGACATTTTGGTAGAGATCCAGAAAAAGAACCTGAGTTTACTTGGGAAAGGTTAGATAAAGTTGATATTTTTAAAGCACTTTTGTAAATTTTTCATTTCTAAGGAGGATAGAAGAATGAAAGAGTTAGATGTAAATACTTTCGAAAGTGCTATAAAAAGTTCAAAAGTGTGTTTGGTTGATTTTTGGGCTGATTGGTGTATACCTTGTAAAAGAGTTGCTCCTGTACTTGAAGAACTTTCAAAAGAGTACGAAGGAAAAATAGAATTTTTTAAGGTTAACGTTGATGATAACCCAGAACTTGCTTCAAAGTATAGAATATCTAGCATACCTACTATGGTTATCTTTAAAGAAGGTGAACCAGTAGATAAAATTGTAGGCGCTTTACCTAAACAAAATATAAAACAAGTTTTGGATGCAGTTTTATAGTATATTCCAGTAGTTGTTTAGGTATTT
>CALFVP010000108.1 GCA_937928175.1 uncultured bacterium
AATTGTTTCAATTTTAAATTGAAGGTTTATTTTTCGTAAAGTTTTATATGGTTACAGATTTCTTTGGTTATTATTTTTTCAACTTCTTCTATACCTAGGGATATATCGAATGATACTCCTGAGGCGTTTTTGTGTCCTCCTCCGCCTAATTTTCTTGCTATTTCTGATACATCAAATTCTCTTTTGCTTCTAAGTGCAACTGATATAATTTCTTTTTCTTTTTTCTCTTTTATTGCGAAGTATACTATTGTATCTTTTATTTTACCGATGTCTTCAATAATACTTTCTGTTTCACTTTCTAAAATATTGTACTTTTTTAGTAATTCTTCGGTAATTCTTATCCAGGCAACTTTGTTTTCGCAACATGTTTTTATGTTTTGTAGCAATTCGGCTTCAAATTTCATGAATTCTATAGTTTTGTTTTGTACCATATTGGATGTGAAGAAAGAAGGTTTAATTCCTGTTTCTAGCAGTTCTGCTGCTATTCTGTGAGTTGTTGGTTTTACTGAGTCGAATCTGAATGATCCACTATCTCCTACTATACTTGCATATATCAATGTTGCTAATTCTTTTGATAATGGTATATTAGTTTGTTTTAATATATTGTATATTATTTCTCCTGTTCCTACTGTGTTTGGGTTAACCAAGTTGTATTTCCCAAACATTTCGTTATCGTGGTGATGGTCTATGTTTACTATAAACTTAAATTCTTTGGTATAGTTTTGGAAATTTTTACCTATTCTTTTTATTTCTCCGCTGTCTAAGACTATTAAAACATGTTCTTTAAAGTTTATGTCTTTTATATCTTTTAGTTCTTTTATTTCTTGGTAGTATGGTAAAAAAGAAAATATTTTTTGGAATACTTCTTTTTTTTCTTCGCTTACTACTGTTACGTTTGTTTTGCCCATTTTTTCGAGTATGTATTTTAGAGCTAGTGAGGATGAAACAGCATCGTAATCTGGGTTAATGTGAAATGTTAGTACGAAATTATTTTCTTCCATAAGTACTTTTATTATGTCTTCTATTGATGTTAATTTAGTTTCAGTTGTTATCATTTTTTGTCTCCTTTTCTATTTCTTTTAAGATTTCGTATACTTTCATGCTTTCTGCTAGATCTATGAATTCAAAGTATATTTCTGGGGCGTACATCGTTTTGAGAGATTTTGATAACCTTCTTTTTATAAAACTTTTAGCTTTTATTAATGAGATTAAAGTACTTTTAAGTTCTTTCTCGTTGTTTGAGATTACGCTTATTTTTACGTTTGCGTATCTTAAGTCTTTTGACATTTTTACCTCAAATACGCTTACAATTCCCTTTATTCCTTCATCCCTTAGTTCGTTTTGAATTATTCTTGATATTTCTGCTTGTACGAATGATTCTACTTTTTTTATTCTTATTTCTTTCGCCATAAAACAAAACTAACAATTATTTATTTATTTTTCAAGTAGTTTCAAATTTAAAAAATGTTATTTTTTTAAAAATGTTATTTTTTAAAATGTTATTTTTTTAAATTGATTTTAAGGTGGTGTGTAAGTTAAATTTAGTTATATGTCTTTTAATCATCCTTTGGTTGATAGGTATGCATCGAGAGAGATGGTAAATATTTTTTCTGAGGAGTTTAAGTATAGGAGTTGGAGAAAATTTTGGGTTATTCTTGCTGAATCCCAGAAGGAGTTAGGTCTTCCTATTACCGATGAGCAGATAGAGGAGATGAAGAAGTATGTTGAAGAGGTTAATATTGATTTAGCTAAAGAGATAGAGAAGGAGATTAACCATGATGTTATGGCTCACATAGAGGCTTTTGGTGAGCAAGCTAAGATAGCAAAACCTATAATACATTTGGGGGCTACGAGTTCTGAAGTTACTGACAATTCTGAGATGTGTGTAATTTTTGAAGCTTTGCTTTTAGTTAGAAGTAGGCTTATTGATGTTATAAATTCTCTTCTTGATTTTGCTTACAGGTACAAAGATTTACCTTGCCTTTCTTATACTCATCTTCAACCTGCACAACCTACTACTGTTGGTAGGAGAGCTGTTCTTTGGGCTTACGATTTATTTCTTGATTTAGAGGAAATTGATAGTTTTTTGAGTAAAATAAAAACGAGGGGAGTGAAGGGTACTACTGGTACTCAAGCAAGTTATCTTGAACTTTTTGATTACGATCATGAGAAAGTAATAAAGCTTGATGAGATAGTTTCTAGAAAGCTTGGGTTTAAAGAAAGCTTTTGGATTACTGGACAAACTTATTCAAGAAAGTACGATTATATTATTCTTTCAAAGTTAGCTACTATTGGATCTTCCTCGTCTAAGTTTGCTAACGATATTAGGTATTTACAGAGTGTTGGTGAGATTGAAGAACCTTTTGGTAAGAAGCAAGTTGGTTCTTCTGCTATGCCTTACAAGAGAAATCCTATTCTTAGTGAAAGAATTAATTCTTTAGCAAGGTACTTAATTAGTTTACCTCTGGTAGCATTACAAAACCATTCTACGCAATTTCTTGAGAGAACACTCGATGATTCAGCTAATAGGAGAATTATAATACCTGAAGCTTTCTTGTGTACTGATGCTATTTTACTTCTTTACAAGAAGATCGTTGATGGGCTAGTTGTTAATGAAAATGTTATACATCGTAGAATGAAAGAGATGTTGCCATTTTATGCTGTTGAAAACATACTTATGAGAGCTGTTAAGAACGGTGGGGATAGGCAAAGTTTACATAAAGTTATTAGGGATAGGGCTATGATGGTTTTTGAGAGAAGTAAAGATGGTCAAAGCTTGAACTTACTTGAAGAACTTCAAAAACAAGATGTACCTGAGATTTTAAGAAATTCTATTAAGGATATCAAAGATATGAAATTCTTTGTTGGTAGGTCTGTTGAGCAAGTTGTTGAAGTTTCTAAAAAAATTAAAGATTATATAAGTAAGTTTGATTTTAGAAAATAGACCTTGGGGATTTTGAGATGGAAGATATAAATATTGAAAAATACAAACCTTTACATTTAAGTCATGGAGTTAAAGAAAATCTTAGGAATAGGCTTAATAGAGCTAAAGGGCACCTTGATTACGTTGTTAAGATGCTTGATGAAGATAAAGCTTGTGAAGATTTAGTTTT
>CALFVP010000109.1 GCA_937928175.1 uncultured bacterium
TCATCTCCTGGAACACTCTTTATTATAAGCTCATAGACCTTCATACTAGTTAAATCGCCAAATGCACCAATATTCTTGGTATTCAAAACACCTTTTTGTTCTTCAGCAGTTGCACTTCTTAAAATTATATCAACCGAGAAATCGTTAAGCAAAGACCCCGGCGGTACAATAATAGCAGTTCTACCATCATCCAGAGATACAACACTTTGCTCTTCCCTATCTTCAGTACTAAACGGAGCGTTACTCAAAACTATCATATCAAGGTTAGTAATCTTATTTGGTAAAACCTTAACACCTTTAATAGTAATAGATCTATACTTAGTACTAGTTACGAGTATATCGTAAACTCCAGGAGGTATAAAGTTTAAGCTGTAACTACCCAATTGTATATAGTTAATATTTGTATTTGTTGTAAGCGAGCTTACTATAAAACTACCATCAATCTCATTGGTAGCAATAGTAGAAGTATCCCTATAAACAACTTTAACACTTATATCCTTGTAGTAAGGCTTAACGAGACCTAAAATCCTACCAAAATTAGCAAACAGTATCTTAAATTTACTTGTTTCTGTAATAGGTACATTTACATTTTCAAACTCTTCAGCACCTTCGTAGTAAACTTTACCCACCATATCATTAGTAACGTTAGTTGATTGATTGTAAACGATATCTATAAGAATAAATGATCCTCCGTAATTAGCACTTCTAGTTGGTATATTAACATCCAGTAGTATGTAATTAGAATTGGTCTGCCATGAAATAAGAGTTATATAATTCGAAGATCTGACGTTAACAACAGTGAAATTGGTGGAAGGATCATAGTTTATCTTAACCTTAGTTATAGGATAGCTATAACTATTGTTATTAATTCTTATAACTATGGTATGATTAGTATCGATAGTATAGGCAACACTTGAACTTGCAATTATGTAGTAATCAGCAGGCTCTTGTGGAAAATCAAACTTTAAAACTAACGTTTCTCCAGGTATAGGATCCAAATTCTGATAATCAATCAAACCATTATCAGCAAAAACGTACAACCTTTTCTCAACAGAATTAATATAATCTTCCTCAAAAACAAAATTTATAACATCCGTTGAAGAAGTTGGTATACCTCCATCTGTATAGTGAATAAATAAAACATTGTTTGAGTTTGAGTATACAGCAGGTAACGTTGAAGTTATAGAAAAGATGTTTGTTATCTCTGTAGGTAACAAAACCTTTAAACTGTTTATATAGTTAAGTCCTGATCCGGTGTTAGTGACAAGAATTGAAACGGAGTTAGTAGCTGCAGTTTGCCCTTTACTTGGATCAGCTATAATAACGTACTTTGTCAAAAGTGCAGCTAAACCTGAAGCCCTAGGCATCACAAAACTAACGTTAGTACCAGAATTACCTTTCCTACTATTAACAAATCCAGATCCTTCACTAACTCTTATACCAACACTACTATTAGTCTGTCCTGTATCAAAAATATCAATAGCTTGAATGTAAATTACATCGTTATCACCTTTCTGAATACCAGAAGAGTAGTCAATATAAACATTCGTATAATCATTTATCGATACACTTGAAGGTTTTGTATTGCTTACACCAATAACGTTAGTAAACGGCCATTTCAGAGATACAATAACATGTTTTATAGGAGAGTTACCTACAGAATCGTTATTTACCTTAATCACAAGTGTATTAGTTTTATCTAAAGTACTTAACTGAGGAGTAAGAACTTCAGCACTAGGTTCACTAACAAACCTTACATTAAAGGCATTAAGGTATTTAGGAATAGATAACTCGTTAGTAACAACGTTATAAGCAACAACCTGAAACTCGTTTGTAGCACTGGATAACAAAGTATTAGAAACATTGAAGTATATAACATCTTCCATACCAGGATAAAAGTTTGTCATATAGATCGATAAAACTCCTGTAGCACTGTTGTAACTAACATTCGTTATAAGTGAATTGCTAACCGTTGAAGGATCAAAATTGTTAGTCAAAGTAGGAGGTATAGTTATGTCTACTCTAAAGACTAAGTTATCACCTGTACCACCGTTTGACAAAGATAACCTAAGAAGAGGTTTTGGATTACTCATGTAAACATCGTTATTTACAAAGTTACCGTAAACAACAGGACCAGAAGAAATAAAACTAACTAAATTAGTACCACCAGATACATGAGCATCTACGTACTCCTCATTAGTAGTATACTTAACTCTAACGTAAAAGTACACATTAGTATTTCCAAAAATCCAATTATCTTTTGCAGATACAGTTATAATCTCACTGGCGTTGTTAGTTATAAGCTTAGAGGTATAATCAATAACTATATTACTAGTCGTAATAACCTTGGAAGCGGAAGGATGATAAGATGAATTAACACTCATACCGTTAGTTAAAAGCATAAAAGGATATATAACTTCTATTTTCTCTATCTTGTACTCCGAACCACTACTTACATTCTGTAAGTATATTGAATAGTCTATAAACGAATTTTCAAAAGCTGATACTTGGTTAGGTAAAACGTAATAGTTAGCATTGTACGGAGGAAGTTCTATCCTATAACTCAAATCACCAGCTACTAACTCAGTAGCGTTAGTGTAGTAAACGTTGCTAGGATAGTTAGCAACTTCAACAAAGATATTGGTCGAATATATGGAAGGATAATTAACATTATCGTACGCAACAAACCAAACTTCATCAAACTTGGTAGAGGAAACATTAGTGTTACTAACAGAGTAATCTACAAATATAACGTTACTTGCTGAAAGATAAGTTAAAGAAGCTGGAACTTTGTTTGAAAGTATCAAAACGTTAGTAATTACGGGAGGTAGTTTTATTCTAACCCAGTAAATATCATTGTACTTCTCACCGTAGTTTGTAATAATTACCTTTAACGTATTTTTAGTAAAGTCATTGTAAGTAACGTTAGGAACAAGTTTGGCGTAAGATTTTGCAGGTGGAAGTTTAAAGAAAAGGTTAGTTACACCACCAAAAGAGTATGGGAAATTGTTATTACTATAACCATCGTTGTAATCAGCGTAAACTCTCCAGTAAACATTCGTCTCTCCATAGTTAAAATCATCAATACCAGTTACTTTCATAGAATAGAACTTACCGCCCCTAAGTTTATCCAAAACGAAGTTTACAAGAATAGCTCTTTCGTTAGTTAACACCGAAATATTAGGATAAGATGAAAGAGAAGTAACGTAATGAGAAACAACCAGATTACTCTCATTTATAAACGGTGGTATGTAAACTTTTACCCTATGAATCTCTTTACTGTTACTATTATAACCGTTAGTAAGATAAACAATATACTCGTTAGTATTAGATGTAACAGAGACATTTGTTGGAACTACTGAAACTAAAGGTATTTCGGTAATGTACAGGTATCTTTCATCGGTTGAATAAATTACATTCGTAACTAAAGATTCGGCATTTACATTGACATTCGTTGCGTAAATTGAAAATTCTCCATTGGTAGGAGAAGAGAAATTATTTGAAAACATTACCGTAACGATATCAACACTTCCAGTTGGTAAATTAGTACCAAAAGAAGCGTAGTTTATAAGGAAATTTGAAGGCGTAAGAGTAACTGATGTACCTACTATACTCGATTGTACCAATTTAATTCTATCATTATAGACTGGAGGTATATTAACTCTTACTCTGTAAAGCTTATTGGATCCTTTACCTGCGTTACTAACGATCAAAGTAACACTTTCAATTACATTTGTAGGTGTTGTATAAATCATTTGTCTATCAAACTTAGCTCCAGCAAAGGCAGGTGGCATCTTAAATTCTATTGAAAAATTACCATTGGTTACCTGTTGTAAAGCTTTCTGGTTAGATGCAAAAACCGTAAAATTCCTAATTCCAATCTCACTTTCAACAAAATCTATTATCTTGAAGGTAACAGTATCAGCTTGACCAGGTTGCAAATTAGTACCTTCAGAAAGATAATCTATAAGCACATAGTTACCACTTGGTATGAATCTAGCGTTAGCAGGATTAGTAACAATAGCACTACTTATATTTATAACATTCGTTGAGACATCTGTAGGTATGTTTATTCTAACAGTGTATATTAAATTTTTTGAACCGGTGTTAGCACCAAGGTTAGAGATAACGTAAGTTATTTGGTTGGTAGATGTTGAAACATCTATTTTATTATCTCCAACTATACTGGAATCTGGTGGTTGAGTTACCTTAATACTAGCTTTTGCAACAACATCTGGCCAAACTACAAATAAATTCTGTGTTTCTGATGGGCTTTTATCACCGAGATTAGTCACTCCTCTACTATTTCCTAAATAACTTTGAATTCTTAGAGAAACCGGTGTAAAGTAATTGGTATTACTTAAGGTTAAAACAACTATATCTTTATAGTTAGGATTCTCGTAAACTGATCTAAAACCTACCCCTTCGTTTGAGTAGTGAAGAATAACATTAGTACCACTTATCTGAACGTTTGCCAAACTGCTCAACCATGAACTGGTAGCACTCAATATTCTAAATCCAGATGGTACACTCACTATACCATACTTCATATTATTTCCAGGAGCACCAGTATTGTAAATAAAGTTTGTTACAGTAAAGTAAACGGTAGTGGTATCGATGTAATTAGTGGATAACGATGCAACACCTTCGGGATCAGGTGGAAGTATACCAACTTTCCAAGAATTCGGAGAATACTCCTTACCTGCAACAAGTCCCTCACCGTTACCATTATCCGCATATCCAACAAAATCAACCCAAACTGGCGGATCATCAACGTTTGTCCTTTTATGAACTGTTGTAAAGTATATAACATCATTAGAACCAGAACTTAAAAGTCTCGAAGAATTAGTATACCTAACAAACACACCGAACCCTAACCCTAAGATGTTTGTTGTAAATATCTGTGCTGGATGGGATGTAGGTTTAGCATTCGAAAGCCCCCAAGCATGGTTAGTTATATAATTGGTATCAAACAAAATGAAAACGTTTACAATATCATTACCTAAAGGTCCACCATTAACGATAGTATAAGCAAAAGTGTTAGTTCTTACAGCGTTATCAACTTTAGGAGGAGTTGTATAAGCAATTAACTGAGGAGAAATTATTATAACCTCTGTTCTTTGACTTCTGTATATACTATTGGTATTTGTACCTGCTAGAAAAACACCATTTCCAAACGTATCGTATACCCACATAGGCCATACAAAATTGGATTTAAGTATTCCAATAGGCAAATCTGGAGTTTGAGTTATGTAAAACGATATTCTTTCAAGACCATTTTGACCCGGAATTTTACTTCCGGAAGATGTATAGTTTACCCTTATCCTATTTGTTCCACCGTAGTTTGTTATAAATATATTGTTTGTGCCGATAAGAAGTGAAGATAAAGCATTTGAAACTACAAAACCGTTAGGTATAGCAATCTCAACAATACCAATATCAGGCCTATTTGAAAGACCTGAAGTTGAAATATCATAGTAAACTTGATAAATCTCGTTACCTTCATACATAGGTGTTGGAGAAAATGAAAGACCAGCAAACGCATAAGGTCTATCGTACACTTTAACACTCATTCCAAGATCAACTGCTCTTTTCCATCCCGTTGTAGCATACCTAATATCATTACCAGTACCAGGACTTTTACTACAATCTACAAAAGCATAAAACTTATAACTACCTGAAATATCAGGAACAGAAGGAGCAGCTAACCTAAAAGAAACCTTTATAGTTTTATTAGGTGTAGAAGAGTTTATTATTCTATTATCAGAAGCACTAACCATTCTAAACCTTATAAGCAGAGAATTTGGGTCTGAAGGTAGTACTCTAACTAAAAACTGGTTATTACCAGGTTCACCCGAAAACACTCTATTATTCGTATTAGCACCAGTGATATAGTAAGTTTCAACCCAAACTGCATTAATATCCCATGCACCAAACCCAGAAGGTTTAACTATCTTAATCTCCCCAACACCACTATCGAAAGAAGTTATATCATTCGAAATAACTATAGTGTAAATATTGGTTGAGTTTACAACAGTTTGATTAGGAGATATATAAGCAACAGTATTACTAGTAACTGTCCTGATAATAAAATCATCCCAATACGCTTCTTGAGATTCACTTACAAATACTAAAGATTCATGCCCAAACTCAACAACGAGATTGGAATACCACCCTACACTTGTCTCAGCCATCTTGTACCAAGAACCCGTACTAGTGTAAGGAGAAGGATTAAAATAAAAATACACCTTACTACCATCGTGAACTATTTTTATACCAAAAACAGTAGTATTAGCGTAACTAGTACCAGCATTCCCTCCATAAAAATTCATATTAAGATAATTAGCGTTAGCATCCTGCATATTTACTCTCAAAGGTGCAAAACCAGAAAACCCATTACCCCAGTTATCGTAAAAGGTAGAAGATAAGTTAAAGTTATTTTTACCACCTTTGTAATACCCCCAATCACTCAAAGTATTGTTACCACTAACTATTTCTTGGTAAACCAAAACGTAATTATCGTAATTTTCCCATTCGTTAGTTTTATAGTTTTCTTGAGCAAGCCATACGTTAATAGCACTATTGTGATAACCTTGTTGAAGTCTAGCATCATTTAAATTATCCACTCTTGACATTCTATGGACTACGGTAAATCCAAAAGGAGTCTCAGGAGTAGCGTTTATTATTCTACCTATACTAGAATTGCTAACTGGTATAAACTTAATACTATTTCCAGTCCAGTAGTTATTGTACGTAATATTTGCATTGTTCCCTCTACCGTATATAATCAAACTGTTATTACCTACAGCAACATTACCTACAGTAAACCCAGAAGGAACACCTCCAGAAGGGAAACTACTAGGATCATTATTTGCTGCGTTAAGATTATTAGTAGCACCGTAGAATATGGCGCTTCTACCTCTGAAAGTATAGGTTTTCCACCCGTTATTGGTAAGTGTAGCTATAGTGGTGTTAAATTGTTCAACGTATTCATAACTACTGTAAACGTTAACATCAAAAATTAAACTAAAAACAAAAATTATAAAAATAATTCCTAACCTTCTCATAAACTACCTCCTACTTAACTAAAACGATGGTACCAGTATAAACTTTATCTTCAACTTTTATTCTATAGATGTATACACCATTTCTAACAGGTTTACCATCCATATCTTTTCCATCCCAACCTATTTCACCGTTAACATACCCTTCAGGATCTTCTTTAACTATCCTTTTAACTATTCTTCCTTCTAGATTGTATATCAAAACTTCATACTTACTGTAAGGTTTATCAAATTCAAACGATATTTTAACAACGCCGTAAGCAGGATCAACTGTCTGCCCTTTGACAAAAGGAGTAATCACCTTAGAAGAAGTATTAACGTTTCTTATAACACTATCGAACGACTTAGAAGTTTCGAATATACCGTAATACTTGTGTAGATAAGATACTTTAGCTACTATAAACTTATTCTGTTTATCAACCAAACCACCAATTCTAATCCAATCGCCTGTTGTCTCTTTCCAATAGTAAATACCTAACTTATCCTCATTATCGTAATAATTACTTACAACAGATGGGTAATACAAGTATAGAATTATATCACCACTTATTCCTATTTCTTTAATAATTTCTTCGTAAGAGTAGCCTCTTATATCAAGGTAGTAGCCTTTCATATTATCGTAAGTTGAAGGTTTAGCGATTTTATCATCGTTTTTCACAGCTAACTTTTGGAGTTCAGTTAAATTAGTTACGTAAAGATCAACAGAGAAATCTCTTTGGATACTACCAACTTTTACTATGACTTTACTCACATTATCACTTGCAGAGACTATATCCTGATCCTGTTGTGAACTTTTACTGAATGGTTTATTAAGCATGGTAACAGTACCTACAAAGTTATTTTTATTCTTTTCAACGTTAAAAACTTTTGTCATAGGTCTATAGTTAGGATTTTCAAACGACAGTATAGCAACATTGTTATCATCTGGGTAAACTTGAGGAATGTAGAAATACCCATTACTAACCGTAGATACTACTACAATGTCATTTCCTTCAGCATCTTTAATTACATTACCTTGACTATCAACTTGTTTTATAGTAACTGGATACCTGTAAGGAGTTACGTACCCTATCACTCTACCGAATGGTGCATTGGTAACCCAAACAACTTGCGGAAGCCCACTCGGTTTAACTAACAAGGTATTTGTATTAGTAGCACCATAAACCCATACAAAACCTGTCATAGATATTGGATAATAGTTTGTAATATTGTAAATAACATCTATAGAAAGTATACTTTCTTTGTTAAACCCAAGATCAGTAGGGCTAAACCTTAATTCTATAGTGTTAGGTACGTTAGTAATGATGGTAGCAAAATTGGTAATAGAAACATCTGAAGGATCTAAGGTGTAAGCTTTAATTGAGGTTATAGTAAAGTTTGTAGTATCAAAATTTATTAAAACGTTAGTAACGTAAATATCCCTACTCTTATTTACAATTTTATACTCAATGTGTGCATTTGTATTTATGGTATATATTTCTTTTCCTTTGTTAACGTAACCAAGAATAAGCAACGGTGGATATATAACTCTAAGTAAAGTAGTACCACCAGACATAGTTCCACAAACGTACCAAACGTTATCATTTCTATTACCTACATTCACAACGAAAGAAACGTTAGTAAGAACATCGAACATAGATGAAGTTTCAAAGTATATACTATCCATTTCTCCTTCAGAAATACCAGAATCGTTAGAATAGTAAACATACATCATGTTACCTGATATATAATTTGAAGCAATACCACCAATAGTGTTACTCAATACACTAAATCCAGTAAACCCATAAGGTATTGTAAACCTTAACCTTCTTATTTTATTTGAACCAATACCTTTATTAGTTACATCTAACCTTATTACGTTAGATACCTCACTTACATAGATGTAATCTGGATTTATACTTACATCAGCCATAGCTGGTGGCATAACAAAATTAACTTGGTTAGTGTATCCAATAAACACCTTAAGTTTTCTCCAAACACCGCTACCATCATCAAAATAAGCCATGAGTATGTAATTAGTATCCTCTAAACTAAAGTTATCGTAACCGTAAAAAGTAATTATATCTTGATCACCAATTGCTATTTCTTTACCTTCAAGATCGTAGTAAACCTCTATGTTAGTATTTCCAAAATTACTTATATACGTTGCATCATCCTGAATAATATAACTTTGTAAGTTAGAAATACTATTATACCACCCGTAAGGTAAAACGAATTTCAACCTCTTTATACTTTTTGAACCACTTGAATCATTCTTCACGTACACCGAATAGTTAGTATAATAGTAACTAGTATCAACTTGATTTGGGTAAACGTAATAAGAAGGTAAAGAAGCAATTTTTATAGTATCTGCACCGTAATACACACTTTCTACGTAGTTTGTATTCTTGCTATTCCATACAACAGCATTTAACGAAACGTTTGTTGGATAACTGATGGTATTACTTAAAGTGATAAATATCTCTTTACCTTGTCCAACTTCCAAAGCGTTAGTATAAAAAACGTACAAACTATTTCCGCTAATTTTATTGGTTGCATCACTATCATTACTTACAGAAACTATACTAAAAACGCTAGGTATACCAATTCTTATACCCCTTATTACGTTTTTATCAACACCGGTATTAGTTAAAACGTAACTAACACTAAATTGCCCATCACTCACAAATATTTCTTTAGGATTTGGAGAAGATATAGCACCTTTTGCGTAAGGTAAAGGCATAACAAACGAAACGTATTTAACTTTACCAGCAACAACACCGGTAGGTTTTCTTTTTCCAGCAGTACTATCGAAAGATACTTCAGCATTCCAATAAATGTTAGTCTCCCCATCATGGAAATTATCCTTAAACTTTACAGTTATAATATCATTTTCACCAGGTAAAATAGCAGTAGAGTACTCAACAACAATTTCACCGTTATTGGATAAGTAAGAAGTACCCCTTAAACTAGTTACCGTCATTCCATTCGTCAAAACTATGCTATCAATTGAAGGTATAGTTATAAACACTTTTTGTATGTTATTTCCTGAACCACTGTAATTGTAAACGTAATAGTACATAACGTTAGTCAACTCACTTGTTGTATAAACTTTATGTCTATCCTGAGGATAAGAAGTTATACTATTAGACATCTCTAGGTAAACCTGTGCATTGTAATTTGGACGTACTATGGTATGATTTAGTGATTTACCTGAAGTAACTAAAGCGTTAACGTAGGATAAGGGGTTAGTAGTATTATTAATTCTAATGGTCCAAACACTATTTGTTAAACCACCAACAGAAGAAGTATCGCTTATACTATCCAAACCAACTAAGGTTACAACATCTTCGTAAGAAGGAGGTATATTAGTACTTGCTAGATGGTACTTAAGTACTACCCTATCAGATAAAATATCTATATTCGCATTACCTAATATAGAACTATTAACCGAAGATACGTTAGTTATGAAATCCGAGAACAATATTTGAGCTTCAATAATGTTATTACCAGGTAGACCTAAGTTTTTGATACGGAAAGTATAAGTGTAACTATCAAAATCTTCTCCAACCACATTAGGTTCAACGTATCCTTCACCTATTGCTGTCTCGTACCTAAATACTATCATATTAGTACCAGAAGGATCAACAATAGTTTCTTTCCAACCTTTACCATCATTATAGTCAACGTAAGAGATCGTATAGTTAGTGTAGTTAGTTATTTCACTGTAAACATCTTTAACGCGAATATCTATTCTATCAAATTGTCCACCGATAAGCCCCGATGGATATAAAAACTCTACGTAATTTGATCCGTAAGAGATAGTTGCACCTCTAGTACTATTTGCACTTATACCGTTTGTAACGAATGGGTAGTCTAAAACTATTCTAGCTTTTTTAACGTTAAATCCTAAACCTGCCGTTAAAATAAACTGTAAATCACTAAATTCCTCTGCAACATTAACAGTGTTAGGTGATACTTTAAACATAGCTTTTTGAACAACGTAAACGTTAGAAGAATAACCTGATAAAAGAGTAGTAACATTTGTCAAAGGTGGAAAATCTGGTGAATTATCAACCCAGAGAGAAATACCATTCGTGGAAACAGAAGTGTTATAGTTTGTGAAGTAAATGTTTATATAATCAACTCCACCAGATTGAAGTCCTTTGTAAGCATCACCAGTAACGTTTGAATAATTAATCTCAACTTTAGTACTGTCGTAAGTTATATAACTAACATTCGTCCAACTACCAGAAACGTTTGTAACCTTACCTTGAAGAGGAGGTGGAAGATCTATTCTAGCGTAAGTTATCTCATTAGCACCAGTACCCCTATTCGTTAAAATAACAGTTATATAATCACCTTCACCAGCAGTCGATACGTTAATAACATTGTTACTTACACCAAAACTTGCCGAAACAGGAGGATCAGAAACCAAAACACTTAAAACCAAATTAGTACTGTAATTATTTTTAAAAGATTCATTGCTAATTCTAATATTCGTTAGAATCAAGTTAAAATTAACGTTAGTAGAATAGTTTAAGTGATCGACAAAAACCACACTTACAACATCGTTACTTTGTCCTAAAAGACCTGAAGGATAATTCACAACAATATTATTTAACCCTTGATCAAAGTAAGTATTCACTCCATTAGTTTCACTTAAATAACGCGATGATACACTAAAAACGTTAGTTGAGAAGTAACTAGGAACCTGAATCCTTAAGCTAAATAACCTATTTTTTGGATAACCGTTGTTTGTTATGTAAAACTTAACTTCATTGGTAGAAGTTGCCCTATCAATGTACCCATTACTAACCCAAACACTGGAACTTACATTTATCGGTGAAAAGATAAAATGAAGATCCTGATTGTTATCTAAAGGCAAATCGCTAGGAACAGCTTTAGAAAAATTCGTAGAATTCGCAACAAAAACTCTTAAAGTTATGTTAGTGTACGTATCAACGTTATACCTTATCCTAAAGTAAATAGTATCATTCTGACTTGATAGCAATTTATCATTAGCAGCATTGTAATCTGCAACTATGAAATTACTAGAGGAAATATTGGTCAAATACAAGTAAGAAGCAGGTATTTTCGTTGAATACAGATCAGATACATTCGTTACTATACTACTTGGGTAGTATACGTAAACTCTAAATATATCGTTACCAGGTTCACCAATATTCTGAACGTAAACTTTAACAAGCTTTGAAGCAACATCATCTAAGTACAAATGGTGGTAAGCAGTAGAAGGGTCATCTCCTCCTTCTTCATTTGGTTCGTACACGTAAGCCTGTCCCCTAGCTGGTGGAGTAACTACAGCTATTTTCCAATCTAAAGAAGATTCGATAACATCAACGTAACCATCACCGTTACCGTTATCAACTTGGGATAAAAACGAGTTAGTAAATTCATTAGTAAGAGGCGGTACGTTATCGTAACCCCAAAAACTAATAACACAATTTGAACCTGCAGGTAAATTCGTACCTAAGGCTTGATAATCGATAACTATGTAGTTAGTACCACTAACGGTTTGAAAAGAAGTATTTGCCGGAATAGTAGTAGTAATATCTGATACGTTTGTAATCCAAGAAGGCAAAATAATTCTAGCTTTAATTACATCATTCCCAACAAGACCTAAATTTTTCAAAACGTACCTATAGTTATTCGAAATAGAAGTGTTCTCAACAAACTTACTAACATCATCATTAGCAGTAATCCAAGCTTCAACTTTTGCTCTAGGTCTTCTACTTTCAACAGTCCTAGAAGTATAAGTACTGTTAGTACTAACAGCAACCCAAATATCTTGAATACCACCTACATACCTATTGTTAACGTAAGCAAACCAATCATCAAACCTATTAGTTATATCAATAGGAGTACCAAACGTTTTTATAGTTATCTTATCAATACTATCAGAAGCAAGTATAAATTTACCTTCTCTCCAATAATCAACGTATATTACGTTAGTACCACCTTCATTAGTAAGTATGATGTTATTTAGGTTTGTTATAAGTAAAGATGAAATATTAGTAGCAATAGGAGTATTAGGATTAACTGTAAAACCTGGTGGAACAACTATTTTAACAGAAGTTATGTAAACTCCTTCTACAACATCTTTGGTTGAAATATCGTAATAAAAAGTATTAGTTGTACCTTGATAGACAAGTCTAGGAGAAATACCTCCGTAAGCTTTGGGAAGTCCTAAAACAGACAAATAAAGAGTATCACCATCAAGTAAGTTAGGATCAATACTTGTAACGTTTAAAACGTTTCCAGAATAACTTTTCATTTTACCAGTAGTGGCGTACCTAGGAGCACTACCTACAACAGTATCAGTCCATGTATCACCATACTTTGGGTTATCACAGTATATTTCAATTTCTCCACTTGCAACATCTGAAGGAGAAATATTCGAAATTACAATTCTAATAAATTTATTTGTAAAATCAGAAGTAGAGATTGGTCTTACTATCTGATTATCAGCCCAACTAGTAGCCCTAAACCTTATTTTTAAAGTATCATTGTTTACAGAAATAGTTTTAATAGAAATTGAAACGTTACCAGAATTTGGGTTAACATCACCAACTTGTTTAGAAAAAGTTTGCAAAAGAATATTATTACTGTAAACCATTACAGCAATCTGATTCGTATAAGAAGCCCAGTTAAACGATGTCCAAGTATCAGGTTTCTTTATCAACACCTCTGAAACACCAGAATCATTCATGCTACCAAATACAGGTTTTACGAATACGTTTAAAGTAAAATTGGAGTTTGTACCTACCTCATAAGGAGAAATCTCAGAAGTTATAGCCGAAGCAATGGTACGAATGTAAAAGTCATCAAACACAACATACTGTCTTTCGGTGTCAAACCTTATGGTCTCAACACCCATAAGAGGAAAAATATTACTCCTAAATCCAACTGAAACTTCCCCTAACTTAAGCATAGCGTTAGGAATACCATTAAAAGGTCCACCTGTCAAATTGTTAGGATTAGGATTAACAAAAAAACTAACTTTATCACCATCATGGGTAATCATTACCTTTATATAGTTAGTATTGGTAGGATAAGGATTATCATATTGATAGAAACCGTAAATGTTAGTTTTTCCTTCATTAGTTACATGTACCCAATTATCATCCATGTTCCATTCTAGTATTGGTTTTACATTGTAGCTAGCACCTGTCAAAGATGGAACATTGGTAGTGTACAATCTATTGTATGATCCAATCCAATACC
>CALFVP010000110.1 GCA_937928175.1 uncultured bacterium
ACTGTAGAAATTGGACCAGGATTTCTTGGAAACTTTGTAATAAAAAGTGATGTTAAAATAAAAAAATCAAGTACATCAGAAACTTACCAACCAGAAGTTAGTACCCAAGCAAAAATAAATTACCAAGAATACCTACAAAAAGAACCACAGGAAGATAAAACTCTATACTCAAGAGAAATAGAAGAAAGAATAGAGAGAGAAAAAGATTCTTCTTTGGTTTTCTGGATTATAAACCTGTCAATAATAGGTTTTGGAATAGCTTTAATTGCTATAATATTACTTTCCCTTTAATCTTCTTTCAACTTTGTTCTTATTGCTTCAGCTAACTTTTTATAATCTCTAGGTATTGGTTTACCTTTTTCTGGTATGATAAAATCCTCAGTTTTTCCACCTCTTGACTGTCTTGTAATACCCAGTTCAGCAGTTGAAAAACTAATAGGTTCAAAGTTTTTCTCTTCTTTAGATCTATAAGACTCTTGGTAAAAAATATCTTTACTTTCGTTTTCATTTTCATAACCTTTAACTTTCTGGAAATCAGATTCATTTTGTACATCGTTAAAAACATTTTCTTCGGAAAATTTCATACTTTTTTCAAAATCTTCGCTTTCGTTATACTGGCCTTCAGTACCTAAAACGCTAAAATCACTATCAAAACTATCACTAGTACTTTCATAAAATTCATCTTTAGACTCAGGGTAAACATCTTCAGTTGAATATAAATCATTTATCGAGATATCATCGCTTTCTGTAATATCAACTTTTTTTGAAGTAGTTTTATTTTCAGAAAAAGGTTGTTCGAAAAATTCAGGAACAAACTTTTTTAGAAACTGTTCAATTCCCCAAAAAGTTCCACCTAGAATGATACCACTCATAATAGACCTAAAAAACACCTCAACTACAAAACCACCACTAACCGCACCAACCACAATACCTATCAAAAACCCCAAAGACATTCCTATAACAAAAGATAAAGGTAACTTAATATCTTTAAAAACATCCTTAATATCCATATGAAAAATTTAACAATACAAAAGTAGTAATTTCAATATAAATTACAAAGTTATAGTAACACTATTTCCTGCTTGATCCACTTTCATTTTTTCATACTCTGGGTAAGCGGAACTCATATCAGCAATATCGTTAATAAACTCATCAACACCGTTAGCATACAATAATTCAAACACTGCTAACCCATCAGAAACAGATTTCCTTTTCAATTCCTGTGTACCAGGTAATCCGTTCAAAAATGTAGAAAACTCTTTAACAGCTTTTAAATCCTTAAGTCCTATAACCTTAATTTCTATTTTCTCACCTTTCATAAGATACTTTTCAATCTTTGGCAAAAGTTCTTTAAGAGTAGACTTTGCTATATACGTTAAAATAACCTTTCTAGCTTTAGATTCATCTGAAGCATTGTTAACCAACTTATTTCCTGATTGAGAAGTACCAAGCCCTCTAGCAGTGGCAGAATCGTAAGCTTTCATTGTCGAAATACCTTCAACCAAAACCCAACCTTTTAACTTAGTATATGGTTCAACTTTCATATCAATATCAACTTCAATATAGACCGGTGCTTTAATCTCGTTTGCTAACATCTGAGCTAAACTCATACTCTCACCCTTCTTCTCTTCATACACAGACCTAAACTTTTTGCTTAACTCTAAACTCTTTTTAAAATCAACATACTCTATACCTAAATCAGCAAGATAAGAATTTACCGTATCAACTAAAAATCTCAAATCCTCATCTTTTTCCATACTCTTATACTCAGAAGGAGACGGAAAAACTAAAACAGTTTTACCCTTAAGTGGAGAATCTTTCGATAACTCTAACTTAATATCTTGATCTTTAAAAGACTGAGCAATAGATAAACTAACAAAAAACGTAACAATAAAAAAAACCAATATACCCTTCATAAAACCTCCCCCAAAATTAATAATAATTCCTCACTGTAAAATTTTCAAGTTTAAAACTGTAAAACTTTAGAACAGTTGAAACTTTAAAACACTCTTAGAAATAATAATACTACTATGGTCATAGTTTTATGCACAGTACCTTCAGGAAAAGGAGAAGAAATAGCAGAAAAAATAATTAACACCAGATTAGCAGGGTGTATAAACATAATAAGCAACGTAAAAAGTATATACCATTGGCAAGGTAAAGTAGAAAAAGACTCTGAAGAACTATTAGTAATAAAAACTAGAAAAGATTTATTCGAAAACCTTAAAGACTTCATAAAGCAAAACCATCCTTACACGGTACCAGAAATAGTAGAGATAGAAGTAAAAAACGTAAACCAAGAATACCTAGAATGGCTGATAAACGAGACACAGAAAAACGTTTAATCTAAATTAGATTTAATCTAAATCAGATTTCTTAATTCCTAACTCTGCAAAGAGTTTACTATTACCCAAATTTAAGAAACTTAAATAATCTACAGCTACATACCCACCCAAATTTAAAAGGTAGATACCAAAATGCAAATGTGGACCAGTTACAATGCCAGTTTGCCCTATCTTACCTATAACTTGTCCCTTACTAACAAAATCATTTTCCTTAACAAACCTAGTACTTAAATGAAAATAAGACGTTACTATTCCGTAACCATGATAGATGTATACAGTCTCACCGTTAGCTAAAAAATTACTCGATATAATTACAATACCCTTACCCACAGAGTACACATTGTCATCTGGATCCTTACTAAAGTCAATTCCCTTATGATACCTAACCTTGTTAGGATACTTCCTAGGAATACCAAACGGAGAAGTTATACGGTTAGTAGATGGAAAAGAAAAATCCATTATACTTTCACCGTAAAAACTATAAAAATCTATGTTAGTTATTTTCGAGTATATATACCTAATATCACTTAATATTCTTTCAGTGTTAGCAAGAATACTTTTTGACTCTTTAGTAAGCTTAACAATTCTTGCTTTTCTTTTATACATATCTTTTAGGTAATTAAGTTTTACAAAGTTTGAGAAAATAATTTTATCACCTTTAAAAACTTCGATTTTAACTTTCTCTCTTTTAACTTCAATAGGTAAAGAAACTAAGGAAATAATTTTATTACCGTAAGGATAAAAAGGGAAAACAATACTTTCACCGTAATCCAGCTTAACAAAAAAGTTTTTATAATCTTCAGAATCCAATTTTAAGATGATAACCTCACCAGGACTATCAATCTCCAGTTTTGATATATCTAAAGCTTCAGAAAAAGAATAACATGTCAATAGAAAGAACATAACACTAACTTTTATGAAACATTTCATCCTTAAACCCCTCTTCTCCTATCAAAGGTACAAACCTACAAGCTACATCTTCTTTTACATTCGTAGTATTACCAATTTTTTTAACTACAAGTAATCTCTGAAACTCTAATCCTCCTACAGGTAAAACCATTATTCCTCCTTCCGAAAGTTGTTCAACGAGAGATTGTGGTATTTTAGAGCTTGCTGCACTTACTATTATTCTATCGTAAGGTGAGTATTCATACAGTCCCTTACTACCATCTCCAACAAATATTTTAAAATTAGTATACCCTATCTTATTTAACCTTTGATTTGCTAAAGTAGCAAGCTGCTGTATTCTCTCAACAGAGTACACAAAATGAGACAATTCACACAACAGAGCAGTTAGATAACCACTCCCTGTACCAATCTCTAAAACTTTATGGGATTTTCTAACCTCTAGTCTTTTAAGCATTATGAATATCATGGTAGGCTGCGAAATAGTTTGACCAAAACCTATATCAAAAGCGTTATTTTGGTATGCATTACTCCTATTTCTAGAATCGAAAAATTCTTCCCTAGGCACTTTATCAAAAGCTCTTTCTAAATACTCATCAAACAAGTTCTCTTTTTTAAGTAACTTCTTGAGGTTATCTTTACTGATTCTTATGAAATCCTCTTCTCTCATAAATTATTTATCTTTACCTTTAAGAAATGGTTTTAACTTTTCTTTGAGCAATTCTAAAGCTCTAGCGTGAAGTTGCGAAACTCTTGATTCAGTTACATTCAAAACCGCTCCTATTTCCTTTAAAGTTAGCTCTTCATGGTAGTATAGCATTATAACTTGCAATTCTTTTTCAGGAAGTTCCTTTATAGCTTCTTTTATTTTTTCAATTATCTCATTCCTAATAGCTATAGTTTCCGGATTGTTTGTATAATCAGGTGCTTCTATTACATCTTCAAGAGTTATAGAACTATCCAAAGAAGCATCTGGGAAAAGCATATCATCCAAGGAATTAATATAATTTCTTGAGCTTTGGACTTTGAGAGATGTCTCTTCAAATTCTTCCATAGATACACCTAACTTTTCAGCGATCATTTCATCCGAAGGTTTTTCACCAAGTTCATATTGCAACTCTGAAATTGCTTTTTGATACTCTTTCTCGATTTGTCTCACAGATCTAGGAATCCAATCCATCTCTCTAAGTTTATCGTAAATAGCTCCCCTGATTCTAATTATAGCATAGGTCTTAAACTTAACCCCTCTATCAGGATCAAACCTCTCTATAGCATCTATAAGTCCATCTATTCCCCAACCCACAAGATCATCGTAATCAGATTGATCATTAACAGTTACATTCATGTTAGCAATAACATACCTAACAAGAGGAGAATACTTTTCAATAAAAAAATTTCTAATTTTTATATCTTTAGTTTTCTTATACTCTTTCCACCTTCTCTCTTCTTCTTCTGGATCAAGCTCATATTTGGATAAATCTATATTGGGTCCCCTCACACACCCCTCTTCTTAATAAATGTACTACCTAGCAAAATTTTACCAAATTCATCTCTTCATTTTCTATATAATTAAAAATGCATTAATAACTACTTTCAATATTTTAAACTAAAACACTACAAAACTACTCCTTCCATAATCTCTCTTATTTTCAAGTCAACATCATCAGATGACATAAAAGATTCACCAATAAGAAAAGAATTAAAACCCCAAGAAATAGCTTTCAAAACATCATCTTTTGTCTTTATACCACTTTCAGCTACAATAATGTAAGGTCTAGAAGAAATACTTTTAAGTATACTAAAAGAACGCTCTAAAGAAATTTCAAGAGTGTTAAGGTTTCTACTGTTTATTCCCAAAATCTCTATATCCAAACCATCTATCTTCTGGATATCTTCTTTACTATAAATCTCAACTAAAACACTCATTCCTAAATCTTTAGACAATTTCAAGAACCTTTTAATCTGTTCTCTTGACAAGCAACTGGCTATAAGTAATATACAATCAGCACCATAATAAGCACTTTCGTAAACTTGGTACTCATCAATTATAAAATCTTTCCTAAGAATAGGTTTAGAAGCAATACCCTTAACTTTACTTATGAAAGAAATATCACCATTAAAAAAATACTTTTCAGTTAACACTGAAATACAATCAACGTAACTACTTTCTTGGTAAACTTTAGCAACATACTCTAACGTAAAACTATCTCGTATAACACCTCTTGATGGAGAAGCAAACTTTATTTCAGCAATTAAGCCTGGTTTACCATTAGATACACTTTTCTTTAAACTATAGTAAAAATTTCTTTTTACTTCACTACTATTTTTTAACTTACTAACTATACCATCCAAAGGCAAAATATTCTTTCTTTCCTCAATTTCTAGAAATTTTTTTTCCAATATCTTATCCAAAACACCCATAAATCTAGGTACTAGCATTTATAGTAATTTTAACATTTTTTACAGTTTGAAGTACTTTTTTTAACTCATTCTTAACTTCTTCATTTTCAATTTTATCGATATCAAAACTTTCTTCAAACCTTTCAACAAACAAAATACCATCCAAATGATCTATTTCATGTTGAATAGCTTTAGCAAAATAACCATCTGCGTTAATAATATTCCTTCTACCATCTAAACTAGAATACTCAACAGAAATAGAATAATGTCTTAGAATAGGTAAATACAAACCAGGCACCGATAAACATCCTTCATCCTCAAGATAATACTTTTTAGACTTACTTTTTACAACTGGATTTATCAAAACAGCTTTACCTTCATAACCAGCAGAAGAAACATCAACAACGGCAACTCTAAGAGGAACACCTATCTGATTAGCAGCAAGCCCAACTCCTTTACTTTCTTTCATAATCTTAAACATCTCATCAACTAACTTTCTAAGATTATCATCGAAATCTCTAACCTCAATTGTAGGTCTATGAAGAATTTCATTACCATACTTCAATATTTCAAACATCAAACTCCCCGTAAATATTATAAAACAAAAAAATTCACGAAATCTAACTAACTTCAACTATATCAAGTCCCTTACTAACAAGATGCTTTTTTATCTTCACCTTAAATTCATCATCACTAATTCTTCTTATAGCACCTTCAATAAACCCTTGCGCTATAGCTTTTTTTGCTTCTTCCTCTGAGAGTCCTCTAGACATCATGTAAAATAACTTTTCTTCATCAAACTGAGTAAGTGAAGCAGCATGACCAGACTTAACATCAAAAGAATCAATTTCAAGAGAAGGAATACTATCAGATTTACATTCTGGAGACAAATGCAAAGAATGCCCACCAAGAAAAGAATTTATTCTTTTGAGTTTCTTATCAACTTTCAGAACTCCATTAAAGTAAACTTTAGATTTATCATCTAGAATACCCTTAACGATAATATCGGCTCCTTGATTAGTACCCCTATGCCTTGCGTTTACAAGAATATCATACTTTTGATTGTCTTTTGTAAAATACAATCCTGTATACTTCAACTCAACATGTTCATTTTCCATAGAAATTCTATCATCAACTCTTTGATAAGCAGCTCCTAGCGATACATCGTTAAATTCAATATTGTTTTTACCGTTAGTTTTTAATTTTCTAGTAGCAAAATACTCCGAAAAAACATCAATATTCTGAAAAACATTGTAAAACACATTTGAATTCTCGCCAATAACCATTTCAGAAATTTCAAAGAAAAATTTTCTATCAATATTATCAGAAAAAACATCTTCGTAAATGTTTAGATTAGTATCATTTCCAACATATACCATACTGTAAAAAGAACCTATAAAACTATTTTTTATCTTTTTTCTCACGTTCACTTTCAAATTTCCATAACCCTGAGGTATATAAATAAGAATACCAGCTTTCAAAAAAGATATACCGTAAGAAACAAAAATTGAATCGGAAGGCGATAAGAC
>CALFVP010000111.1 GCA_937928175.1 uncultured bacterium
TCTTTTTTGATATTTCATCTACAGTTTGGTTATCTTTGATTATTTGGTACCCAATAACTGGATGTTTTTTTATTGCCTCAATTTCAGAAGTAAATAAAGGCTCCTTTTTATGAAGAATGGAGATAGGTATCTTTATTTTACCTACATCCATAAGCAAAGCACCTAACCCAACAGCACATACCTTATCCATAGACAAACCTAACTTAGTAGCAATATAAGATGCCAACAAACAAGAATTTACAGCATGAATATACGAATAACTATCATGTCCTTTAAGATCCAACAAGTTAAGCGTTTTACCTACTCCTAGTTTTATCTCTTTAGCAACTTCATCAACAGATTCCTTAGCTTTATCAACTCTAGGCGTCTGACTATTGGTTATATCCCAAACGATACCAGAAAAACTATCGTAAACTTTTTTTTGTGTCACTTCAGAAATAATAGGATCATCTACTTTTTGTTTGGAAAAACTCAAATCAACGGAAATGGGTCTGTACGTCAACTCAATTATACCTAAAGATAAAAGACTATCTATAAAATCCTTTCTTATAGGTACTTTGGCAGGCCATAAAAAACTACCGTTCATATCGTAAATGTTACCATTCAAAACCATCCCTTCCTTTAAGTAAGATACAGGTATTATTTCTTCTCTACTATCCACTACATCCATAAGACCAATTATAAAAATTTTTAACTTAAAAATCAATAAAATAAAGGTGTAAAATTAAGTTTTTGGGTTTTCTTCGTAATAACTTATGACCGAAGCTATTCTTTCTAAATCTGGGGTAAAAAGTAAAATTTTGCTTTTGTTCCTAAAATAATTAGAAATTTCTTTAAAAATATCAGATATACTTTTAAACCTAAATGTAAAAAAGTAAAAAGGTATTTTTATCAAATCTTTCAATAAATGTACAAGTGGTTTTCTGTATAGAAAGTACTTAAAAGAAGGAACAGAATAATACTTTTCAGACAAATCTGTTTTTATTTCAAATTCTGCTATTTTATCTAGAATAAAATCCTTTGCAGATATTATTATACACCCTCCACTCCAAGCTCTTATACCAAACTCTATCAAAGATATGTTTACTGGTGCTTCTGAAATAAAACCCCCAATTGAAGTAAACAAACTTTTGTTATAAATTCCTAAGAAATTATTAGGTGTCAAACTTGCTGGATTTTTAGCATTCTCTAAAATAACCCATTCAATTATATTTTTCGATACACTTATTTTCACAGTTTCCGTTATTTTTCTACCTTGAGATACTACAGTTGGTGTTATACAAAGTAACGTTGGTTCAGATGAAAATAGGTCTCTTACATTTTTTGTATTAAGGAGAGAGATTCTATAATTTACTGTCATAACCAAAACTATGGGAGCATTGGCAAAAGACAAAGCAGTGTTTACCGCTTCAGTTACTGAAATATCTTCATCAGGTATTATTACTCTAGCTTTATCCAAAACATCACTTACATCCGAAAGCTCCGTTTTAGAAGTATCAACGTACATTATCTCTATGTTAGAAATATTACTAAAAAACATTACAATATCATCAATCCTATTCCTAAAAGCATACAAACTTTTTTTACCAATGTAAGCTATTGTCAAAGAATACTTTTTTGAATGCTCTCTGTTAACTCTATTTGTTATATCAACAAAATTAGGCATATACTTTTAAAATTTTCGGATACCATTCAAAACTTCTAAAACACTAAAGAAATGAAATTAAATCGTAAATATTTTCAACCTCAATAACTTCAATATCTTTACTTTCATAAATTTTATTCCCTTTTGGTAGTATTACTTTTTTAACACCGATTCTCTTAAGTTCATTTATTCTAATATCTGGCCAAAATATAGATCTAACCTCACCTCCTAGTCCTAACTCTCCAAAAACTGCTAAATCTTTTGGTACATGTTTATTTTTAATACTTGAAAGAATTGAAAAAGCTATAGCCAAATCTGTTGCAGTTTCTTTAACATCAAATCCTGTAGTTACGTTAAGGTAAATGTCATAAGTTGACAAGTTTGTATTAAGGTACTTATCTAAAATTGCTGCTATCATGTACAATCTATTCACATCCACACCATCAGCTGTTCTTTTTGCAAAACCAAATTGAGTAAAGTTAACGAGCGACTGCACCTCAACAACCATACACCTTACACCTTCAACAACAGGACACAAAACACTACCAACAAGTGAGGGCGAATCACTCAAAACTAACGACAAAGTATCAACATCCTCCAAACCATTACTAGTAAGATTGTATATAGCAATGCCATTGGTAGGACCAAACCTATTCTTAAAAGCTCTAAGTATCCTATAATTACCTTTGTTATCCTTATCAACAAAAATAATCGTATCAACGATGTGTTCTATAGTCTTAGGTCCAGCTATCATTCCTTCTTTGTTTATATGTCCTACCAAAAAAGTTGTAATGTTTTTATACTTTGCTATTTCCGTAATCCTTGAAGATATTTCTCTAACTTGAGTTACACTACCAGGTGAAGATAAAAATTTATCAGAAAAAATATTTTGTATAGAATCCACTATCAGAAAATTGTAATCTTTCGATAGAATTAAATCTGTTATTCTTTCAAGGTTTATCTCAGGAAAGAGAAATATTTCTTCTTCCTTTATCCCAAGTCTTTCGGCTCTAAGTTTTATCTGTTCATTAGATTCCTCACTGTTAACATATAAAACTTTACCAAAACTTGATAAACTTTTAGCAATCTGTAACATTAAAGTAGATTTACCAACTCCCGGTTCACCAGCTAGGAGAGTAACTTGTCCTCTAACTAAACCACCGTTCATCATATCATCAAATTGTTTTAACCCCGTTCGAATCCTTAAAAGTTCAGAAGATTTTATATCGGATATTTTACTTGGAGAAATCCTCTCAATTATCAAAACGTTTTTTGTATCCTTTTTTTCAGGTATCTCTTCCTCTACAAACGTATTCCATTCACCACATGACGGACATTTACCTAACCACTTACTCGATTCATAACCACAAACTTGACATACAAATACAACTTTACCTCTTGGCATAAATTATCTACCAATTTCATCGAACTTCATTTTCCAAATACCTATACGATCCTTCTCGTAGACAGCGTTTTTTAGTTTCTCTCTATCAACCCCAGGTATAGTCTTAGCTAGTATGTAGCAAAACTGTCCAGTTTTATCCTTTCTTATTACAGCATCCTCTATCTTTCTTAAATCAACTTTATCAGCAAACTTCTCAGCAAGTAATATACACCATTTACCTCTTTGATCTAAACTTATAACGTAATTCTCAAACTCCTTAAACTCATCATCACTAAAATTAACATTGTTCCTATGAATAAAGGTAAAAATATCATCAAGAGAAGAAAAAGCCTTTATTCTACTTACAATATCATCTTTCATAAACTAATTTTAAAACATAGAAATTATAAATTAAAATAAAATTTTCTAAATTAAGACTTAAAAAACTTTCTTGGTTAACTTGAAAACTTTTAAAAACATAAAAGAAAATTTTTTAATGCTAATAGGAACAATACAAATTTCACTGTTTTTACCATCAAGAACATTAAAAGAGAAAAGAAGAATAATAAACAGTTTAAAAGACAAAACTAGAAGGAAATTTAACGCATCCGTAGCTGAAATAGACTTTAACGACCACCATCAAAATGCTTTAGTAGGTATTGCAGTTATATCAAACGATGGTAAACATCTTAACTCTGTGTTATACTCAATACTGGATTTTATAAACAATGAATTTCCCAGTATGATAAGCGATTACAAAATAGAAATACTATGATATACCTCCCAATAACATTTACAATACTTTTAGTAGGCTCTGGATTAGGAATATTCATCTCCACTTACTATTACCCTAATATTCCCTCTCTTAAGCTCGTTGAATACTTTTATATAACCTTACCCTTGGCACTAATTCTACTACTATGTTACATAACCACCAAAAAAAGATTTCTATTCATACTATTCTTTACAATATCTATTCTACTTTTATCTCTAACCTACTCTTCAATAAAATCAAAACAAAGGTTAGATAACCTTTTAAAAGTAAATGTAGAACCAACTTTAAACGGCAAAGTAAAGGTAAGTTTTCTTAATAAAATATTCGTAGAAACTTCAAACTTTACGGTAATAGTATACCTAAAGAATTTTGATAAGGAGTTTACGTACATAGGTTCAGATGTTTTAATCACTGGAAGGACAAAACATATTTACCATTACCTTACCAACAAAAACATGTACGGATACTTCATTTACTTATTTAGTAAAAATGTACCTTTTGTGCTTTACACAGAAGAAGAGAAAATAGGAGAAGTATCAAAAAGTGAATCTAGGTTTCTATCCACAATAAACGCAATAAAGCAAGACATTTTTAACAAGTTTTCAAAATACCTTCCTCATACATCATCAATATCTTCTTCTCTCATAATGGGAGAATCATCAGAAATATCAAAAGAATTTAGAGAAAATATAAGAATATCAGGTATATCGCACATATTTTCAGTATCTGGATTTCACGTAGGAGTAATATCCTTCGCTTTTGTACTGTTTATGAACGTATTTAGAATTCCAAAAATTATTCAATTTTTGGTAATATCAATTTTTCTAATAGGTTACTCTCTGATAGTAGGGTTAAAACCACCTGTAGTTAGAGCATCAATTTTAGCCTCAGCAATACTACTAATAAGATCATTTAACAATCAACCGAACTATATAAACGTAATTTCAATAATTGGAATAATCATGTTAATACTGGATCCATTTCTATCTGTAGACATTGGATTCATTTTATCATTTTTATCAACAATTGGTATTATTCTATTTTCTGGATACGTAAACGATGCAATAACAAGAAAACTAAATAAGCATAACATCGAACCAGGTAAGTTACTTAAGGGTATAATTACCTTGTTTTCTGTATCTTTAGTATCAGTTTTAGTTACCTTACCAATAGTAATACTTTGGTTTGGAGCTTCATCAATAACAGGAATACTATCATCTATAATTTTAGTTCCACTTTCATCCTTAAACATAACAGGTGGAATAATTGCTTACGTATCCTCTTTGATAATACCACCAGTAGCAGAATACATCTTCAGAACCGTAAATTTAATAAATATAATCTTTAT
>CALFVP010000112.1 GCA_937928175.1 uncultured bacterium
CTGGTAATTTCTATATAGACAAAGATGGAACGTTAGTTAACTCTAGTGGTTTTAAGGTACAAGGATGGAGAGCTCAAAAGCTTGAAACGGGTGAAATAATAATAAATCCTTCTGGTCAGATAGAGGATTTGGTTATACCTAGAGGGGCTAAAAGTCCTGCAGCTGCTACTACTATTGTAAAGTATAGATCTAACCTTGATGGTAGAACACCTATACTTACTCCAGAGTCAAGTTTGCTTGATAAGGAAAAATATACTCACAAAACAAGTGTTGATATATTTGATTCTTACGGTAATAGGTATAGGATGTTTGTGGATTTTGTTAGGAGAGATTTGAATACGTGGGTTGCTACTGTTAACGTAGAGAATGCTTCTGGTGTTGTTGTTAGTGTTGGTGATGAAAAAGTAGATAATACCAACGAGTTTACTATTACTTTTGACAATAAGGGTACTTTGAAGAGTGTTTCAGATAGTAGTATTAATCCTACCGTTTTGGATGCAGGTACACTTATGGCTAACGTTAGTTTTATTCTTCCGGATGGTACTAGACAAAACGTTAAACTTCAGTTAGGTGTTGCCGGAAGTATTGAAAACAGTATTACTCAGTTTTCATCTCCTTCTACTGCTTCAGTTTACGATCAGGATGGACATGCTATGGGATACCTTGAAAGTTTTAAAATAGACAGTTCTGGTACAATAATAGGGGTGTTTACTAACGGTTTACAGGAACCACTCGGACAGATTGCTCTAGCTGGATTTACTAACCCACAAGGATTAGAAAAAGTTGGAGAAAATTTGTACATAGAAACGATGAACTCAGGTCTTGCAGATATAAGTCCTGCCGAAGTTAAAGGTAAGGGTAAAATATATTCAGGAGCACTTGAGATGTCTAACGTTGATCTTTCGGATGCTTTCGTTGATATGATTGTGACTCAAAGAGGATTCCAAGCAAACTCAAGAACTATTACTACAACTGATCAGATGCTGCAGGAAATACTTAACTTGAAAAGATAATAGGTATCGCACCACTTACTTATAAGGGGGAGCATTCCTTAAAGCTTCCCCTTTTACATCAAAAGGATTTTTAGCCTATCTATCTCATCCAGTTCTGTTATCACTCTTAAAATATATCGGTGTGAATCTAGTTGTAAGTTTAGTTTTATTTTACTCATTGTTTTACCTATAGAATTTTCAATTAACAGTACTGTTGGTTTCATAGAGTATTCAGAATCTTTATGTATTATAACACCTTTTTCTCCAGTATTAAGCAGTACAAAAGTTCCTACTCCATACGGTGATGGTAGTCCATAAAGTTTTGACATTTCCATTATGAATTTTTGTGCTATAAGTGGTTCAAAGTACGTACCAGATTTTTTCATTATAAAATCGAGTGCTTGGGATATCGACATTCCTTTTTTGTACGGTCTTTCCGAGGTTAAAGCATCAAAAATGTCACATAAGCTTACAATTTGAGGATATCTACCAATTCTATCAAACTTTACTCCCAATGGATAACCATTACCGTCATATCTCTCGTGGTGAAATAGTACTATCTTTTTAGCGTAAGTACTTACTGTAGGTTCATCTTTTATGGCAAAATATCCAATTATTGGATGTTTTTTTATCACCGTTAGCTCTTCTTCCGTTAGTTCACCAGGTTTGTAAAGTATTGAAGTTGGTATTTTTACTTTACCTACATCGTGTAGTAAAGCTCCTGTTCCTATTTCTTTTATCACAAAATCACTTGCACCTAAAAACTTAGCAAAAAACATGGATAAAGTAGTAACGTTTAGCGAATGTATGTAAGTGTAATCGTCGTAATTTTTAACAACAGATAAATTTATAACTGCTTTTCCTAACTTCTGTATCATTTCCTTAAACAGACGTTCTATTATTTCCTTTACTTCCTGAATTTCAATTTTCTTATCTTCTTTTATTTGTTTCATTACGTTATCAAGTACTTCTTTTGCGTTTTCCTTTATTTCTTCTGAAAACATTGGTGGGTATACTTCCGAAAGATCCTTTTTGACTTCTTTTGTGTAGTAAAGTTCTTTTATTCCTTGAGCTTTTATTTGATCTATAAACTTTTGTGTTATTGGTTTCCTAGCAGGGTATAAGAATACCCCTTCTTTTGAAAATAAGTCTCCTGACAAAACCATGCCAGGTTTTAAAAAATCTATTAGTATGTCGTACTTTGTTTTTGTATCCTCCATGTTATAAATATAATTATTAATATGTACTTATTACATTTCAACTGTTTTAGTAGTTTTTACTTATACTTTTTTGAATACTATCTTTTTCTTCCAATTTTCAGATCTTAGGTATAACCAGCTTACTATCATCTCGAATATCATTGTTATTGAAAATGATAACCATATTCCATTGGGAGAGTTCATTATAACAAAAGCTAAAATGTACGATGTAGGTATCCTTACGCTAAACATTGATATAATTTTTATAACAAGTATTGCAAAAGTATCTCCTGCACCCCTTATTATACCTTGAATTGAGAAAACTATTCCCATTATTAGGTATGAAATACTTGTTATCTTTACGTATTCTATTCCCATTTCTGATATTTCTTTACTTTTACTAAAGAAAAGAAAAATATTTTTGGCTAAAACTATCGCTAGTATAGCTACCACAATCGATATTATTGAAGATATTATTATTGACCATTTGAAAAATTCGTTTATTCTGTTTTCTTTGCTAGCACTTAGGTTTTGCGATGATATCGTTGTTAACGCCATTCCAAGTGATAATGCTGGTAAAAATGCAAACTGATCTATTCTATTTCCTATACCAAATACTGCTATTGCCTCTTCTCCAAATTTCGATACAAAACTTGTTATTATTACTGCTGACGATGATATTATTATCATCTGTAATGACGCAGGTAAACCTATCTTTATGAATTTTGAGATTATGTATTTATCTATTGAAAGTTTCAAACTATCCTTTACAATTGGATACTTTTTTGTTACGTATAAAACCATTAATACTGTTATTACAGTTTCAATTATTACCGTTGATAGTATTGAACCGGCTACCCCCAGAGGTGGTATTATGTAAAAACCAACTATGAATAACGGTGTTAATATTATTTTACCTATCAGTAAACTTAGTGATGAATAGAAAGACAATTTTGAGTTACCTAATCCTCTTGTTAGTGCCATAATGTAATTTAGCAGCCCTGTTATAGGTATACTTAACATGTATATCTGTAAGTAAATTAAAGAATCTTTCAATAAAGTATCAGGTGTATTCAACAATTTTAAAATTGGTAAAGATACTATAAAACCTACTGTTCCAAAATTTAAAGATATAATAATCGTTAAC
>CALFVP010000113.1 GCA_937928175.1 uncultured bacterium
AGCCTGATCTTTCTTTTGGTAAGTTTGGTATTGGTTTGGATATAAACTTTGAATTTGATGGTAAATGGAATTTAAGAACAAGTGAGTGGAATTCATGGCAAGCAATTCTTTCTAAGATAAAGTACTTAAGATGGGGTACAAAAGGTGATAAACCAGTTTACTTTAAGATTGGGCAGATAGATGATGCTACTTTAGGACATGGATTTATAATGTATGGATACAATAATAACATGAATTTCCCAAACGTCAAAAAGTTTGGTATTGCGTTTGATTTAGATTTAGATTACGTAGGTTTTGAAAGTTTTGTTGATAACGTATTTGATTTTGATATATTGGGTTTAAGAGGTTTTGTTAGACCTTTGTTTGGATCTGGAATATTTTTGCTTGATTCTTTGAAGATAGGTGCTTCATTTGCTGCCGATTTGGATCCTTTTAATCCTATTCCACCTTCTGATTCACCTTACCAGTTTTCTGATTCCGATTTTACAAACAGAATTTTTATTTTTGGTGCTGATCTTGAGTTACCTTTAATTAGTCTTGATCCTGTATTTAATTTAGTGTGGTATGTAGATTTTGCTAGTATTTTAGGTAAAGGTACTGGAGAAGCAACAGGGTTCCAAGGTAAAATTTTGTCTTTTATACCTTATAAACTTGAAATTAGATATTTGCAGCCAAACTTTCTTCCTTCTTTTTTTGATTCGCTATATGAAGCTGAAAGGTATGTGGTAGTTAGCAATACTTATGTTTCTAAGTATGATAGGCTTGATTATATAACTAACTCTTACTTTGGATGGTTTTTTTATTCTGGTGTTAGTTTTGAAAAAGCAGTTGATTTATTTGTTAACGTAGAAGATTCATTTGATGATACTACTTATCCTACTATGAGGTTAGTTTTTCGTTTAGATAGAAGTTTAACTAAGGTTGTTGGAGTAGATTTTATTTATGAAAGAAAAAATATAAAGGAATTTAAAGATATATATACAACCGAGTCTACGGATGCAGTTATTTTATCCAAAATTTCGTATAAAGTTTCCGATATGGTTGTATTGGTTTTAAATTACCGAAGGACGTTTGATTGGTTTGATAAAGGTGGGCAAAAAGTTCTTAAACCTTTAGAGAGTACTTCAATTTCAACGGAAATAAGTTTTTAGGAGGTTTTGTATGAAAGGAATTTATTTGTTTTTAATTTTTATTTTTGTTTTTAGTTTCTTTTCTTTTGCGCAAGTTGATAATTATCCTTTTGTTGAGTTGGTTATAGGAGATGTGCAGTATTCTGTTTCTGCAGAAGGTGCAGGTGCTATGGTCTATAGAAATTTAGAGAGTGGTAAAAGTATTCCTATATATTCTGTTATAAGAAGTGGTCCTGATGGGTATGCAGAGATAAAACTTTCTCAGAACAAGACTATAAAGATTTTTTCTTCTACTACGTTATCTCTTTCTAAATTCCAGGTAGATAATACGGTTGATCTTAGAACAGGTAAAGTTAGAGCTATATTTAACAAAATTTTGAAAAACGATGAGTTGAGGATAAAGACTGATACAGGTATAGCTGCGGTAAGAGGTACAGATTTTGGAGTTATATACAGTAGTGGGCAAGGTAATATTTCTTTGATGGAAGTTTTAGTTAGAGAAGGAACGGTAAATCTTTCAACGCTTGATGGTAAATCTGTTGATATTCCTGCGGGATATTCTAGTTCTATAAATTCGTATTTTGGTAGGGTGGAACTAGAAGAACCAAGACCGTTGTCTTTGAACGATTTTTTGAAATATTTCTCAGAGCCACAACAAATTCAGCAACCTGCCGATATTCAAGAACCTAAAGAAAAAGAGCAAAAGGATCTTCCAAAACAACCATCTGTAGAACCTATTCAACCAAAGCCTGGTGGTATTCAAGGTGTTGAACAAGGACCAAAGTTTGATTTTGGTTGGGAAATTAGTTCTCAAAATATAAATGGGGTTGTTTGGAATAAGATTTTGCTGTCTCCTATTTTCAGAGTAGGAAAATTTGGAATAGGGCTTTACTTGGTTAGTTATTGGGATGGTAAAAATAATATATACGATACTACTAAATGGTATAATTCTTATGAGTACAATTTCGGTTTCGTTGGGAATGAATTTATTGTTACAGATTTTCTTGATGATCTTTTTAAAAAGATTCTCTTTATAAGTTATGGTTCGAAGGGTGAAAATGTGTTTATTAGGATAGGTAATATTCCTGATATTACTTTAGGACATGGATTTATAATGGATAGATACTCGAATATGTTAGGTTTTCCGGCAATAAGAAAGGTTGGATTACAGTTTGATTTAGATTTTGGTTATTGGGGATTTGAAAGTGCAGTTGCAGATCTTTCTAGAAGTAGATTATTTGGTGGTAGAATTTTTGTAAGACCTTTATACGGTACTTTTCTTTTAGGTAATATTGCTTTGGGTGTTTCTGGTGTTGTTGATTTGGAACCTTACGTTACAACAAACCAACAAACGTTTGAAGGAAATCCTTCTGTTTTCTTTACAGGTATTGATGTAGATTTTCCGGTGTTAGATTTAGGTGTTTTTTCTTTGGTTATTTTTGCTGATGTTGCTAAAGCAGGTATTTATGTAAATAAGTTAGACGGGAATCCTTATTTTGAGCAATTACTTACTGACAATGGATTTAACGAAGGGTTTAATCTTTTGAATGGAGAAGGTTTTTCTGCTGGTGTTAATGGATATATTGTGGGTATAGTTCCTTATAGAATAGAGTATAGAAGAATTACAGGTAGATTTTTGCCCTCATACTTTGATGCACTTTACGATACTCAAAAGAGTGAAAAAATCTTTACTCTTATTGTTTCGAATTTACCACCGTTTAACGGTGTATTAGGGTATTCTGGAATTAATATATCTAACGTAGCTGAAGCTACTATACATTACGAACAATTGTGGCCTGAAGAAAATTTAAGTTTTTCGGTTAATAGACTTATAGGTAGGTTTAAGGTTAGTAAAGAAATTGTTAAAATGGTTACAGGATTACCATCTTACGCTACTATAATTTACCAGAGAAATAATATTCCTTCGTTTAATGTTTTCTTTGAAGATGTCCTAAAAGACTCAGTTATGACTTTTGAAATAGCTTATAGTATCGATCCATCTATGGATGTTTCTATATCGTACAGAAGGTTTTACGCTTCATCAACTGAGTATCAGGATAGTATTTCAATACAACTTAGGTCATCAATTTTTGGAGAAATAGGTTTTTAAGAAATATATTTTTTAGAAGTTTTTAATTTAAATTTACTTTCTTAGACTTGTTTTTATTAGGTTAAGCAATTCGTTTTGTCTTTTTTTCCAAATACTTTTTATTTTTGAATCTAGCTGTGGATCATCAGCATCGAGTCCGAGTGATTCTACTAATGCGCTTGTAGCTGGTGACCAAGTTAAAGCCATTTCTGGTACATTTGGCATTGGTATTGCTTCTTTTGCTGCTTCTATGAATATTTGTGATATTGGATCATTTTTTACTTCAGAGTATTGATATGCACCTATGTTTGCTGGTGTTTGTTTACCGATTTTTGCGAATATTCTTCCAGCTTGTGGACTAGTTATAAACTCCATTACCTTGAAAGCAGCTTGTTTGTTTTTTACGTTTGATGACATGAATATTCCTTCAACTGTTAAGAATGGTATTGCTCTTCTTCCTGATCCTTTTATTCCAGGTAGGTCATCTATTATTGGGAATGGTGCTACTCCGTAATTTATTTTGGGGGATATTTCTGCTCTGAACCATTGACCGTTAACAACAAATAGTGCGTTTCCTGAATTGAATAATTCTGTTACGGTTGCCCCATCTGCTCCAACTTCGCCTTTAGGATCACCTGAAGGGTTAATTAGTTTCTTTAGTCTTAATACGTACTTTATTGAAGTATACACAGGTTCTGATTCTAGTAAGGGGAAATATTCTGTTCCTTTTTTCTTTTCGAATATTTTACCACCGAATCCCTGTATCCACATTGTATGGTAGTAGAAGTTTCCCATATCGTATACGAATCCTCTTCTACCGTATGGACCTGATTTTGGATCATTAAACTTTTTGGCAAGTTCTATTAATTCACTCCAGGTATTTGGTATTTTTGATATGTAATCTTTGTTGTAAAACAGTATTAGGTTTTTAAATGACATTGGAAGTGCCCATAGGTTGTCGTTGTCACCGTATACGTAAGCCATTAGTAAGTATTTTGGAAATTGAGATACAAGTTCTTTTGATATCATTGAATCTATTGGGACTATTATGTTATTGTTTGCCCATTCTCCTGTAAAATCTTGTGCAAATATAAACAGATCTGGCCCTTTACCTAGTGGTATCATTGTTCTAAGTTTATCGTTCATAGCATCGAAAGGTACAGGAAGTAAAGAAACCTGTACATCAAAGTATGTTATATTGAAAGTGTTAGCTACTTGTTCTATTGCTTTTTTTTCGTCTCCCCTATATGCATGCCATAGGTTGACTTTGACTTGACAAAACGTATTGTACATTAGTAACAAAAAAAGTATTAAGAATAGTATTCTTTTCATAGAGCCTCCTCTCTGGTAAATTTTACAAAATTAAATTATTGTTTTCAATAAAATTTTCACTGGAATTTGTATCCTACTCCCCTTACTACTACTATTCTGCTACCGTATTTACCAAGTTTCTTTTTTATTTTGTTTATATGCACATCTATTGTTCTTGAATCTTCAGAAATTTCTTCACTATCTTCCCATACCGAAAAAAGTATTTTTTCTTTGTTCATCACTATTCCTTTGTTTTTTACTAACAGTTTTAGTATTTCGAATTCTTTTTTTGTTAAGTGTATTGGTATTCCGTCTACTTTTACCTCAAAACTGTCAAAATCTATTTCTAGTCCTTCTTCTTGGAATTTGTTATCTTTGTTTTCTTTACTAGTTTCGTATCTTCTTAGTATGCTCTTTATTCTTGCTATAAGTTCTCTTATACTGAAAGGTTTTGTAATGTAATCGTCTGCACCTAATTCTAAAAGTAGCACTTTGTCTATTTCACTGGACTTTGCGGTAAGTACTATTACGGGAATATTTGAAAATTTGTCATTTTTTTTCATCCATTTTAATACTTCTGTACCATCACCATCATGGAGCATTAAATCCAAAATTACTATATTCGGTTCTTCTAACCTTACTTTTTCTATTCCAAACTTTACACTCATTGCTACACTTACATCAAATCCTTCTTGTTCTAAAGGTTTTTTTGTTAAGTTGATTATATCAATGTCATCTTCTATAAGTAGAATTAACTTTTTCATACAGTTGTATTTTTTATAATACGTTAACTTTTTTTAAAATTCAGATTATTTGAGTTCAAATAATACAAAAGATATATCATCGAATTGGTACTCATCTTCGGAAAATGATATAAGATCTTCTACTAAATATGAAAAAATTTCATCTATGGTGTTATAAGAATTTATTATTGCTTCTATTCTTATCTCACCGTATTCTATCCCATCGCTATTTTTTAGCTCAACAACTCCGTCTGTAAACAGTAGTGCTTTTGAATCTGTAAAAATTATTTCATCGTATTGTATCATTTCAGTTGTTAACTCAGATATTCCTATAGGTATATTTAGGGATTTTTTTATTAGCAAGTTGTTTTTATTAAAAATGTATGTTGGTTCATGCCCCATGTTGAATATACTTAACGTTTTTGATTTAGTATTTACAAGGCATGTTGTTAGAGTTACGTACTTTTCGTATTCAAAGTAATCTACTATGGTTCTGTTTAGTTCTGCTATGGTGTTTTTTATATCTTCATGAGATACTTGAGATTTTTGTGGTATTGATCTAAAAAACATACTCATCATGCTGGTTACTATTGATGCTGATGTTCCTTTGCCGGAAACGTCTGCTATAGTCACTATTGTTTGGTATTCATTTAGATCTTTTACGTATATAAAATCTCCTCCAGCATTAAGAGAAGGCTTCATGAATGTTTTACAATTTATGTTACTCGTTTTTATGGATTTATCTATTATCATATTTTGCAATCTTCCAGTTTCTTTTGAATCTTCCTCTATAATTTTTAGTACAAACGAGTGGACTATTTCTGAGTTTGTTGCTCCGTATATAGAGTTGTTATTGAATATAACTATCTTTAGCTTTCTTTCCGATACTTTTGGAAGTATGGATCTTATAGGCTTGTTTGAATCTACGATTATGAATTTAGGCGGAAACCTAGATGATAGTTTACTTATAGGCTTTGTACCATAAAGATGGTAACCGAATTTAATGGATATTGCATTTAGTATTTCTTTACTCTCGATTACATTTATTATTTCTTTGTTTTTGTTTGTTATTATTACAAACTCTATGTCGCTATCTTTTGTTAATATGTATACTACTTCATACGTTAATATTGATTCATCGATTAATAAAGATCTCCTTGAGGTTGCTCCAATGAGATTTATTGGAAATTTTTTGTTTGGTTCTAAAAGTTTAATTTCATATGTACCTACCATAATCCCCCCTAAAACTTTATAGCATTGATTCTAGTATTTTTAATACATCTTTTATGTGTACTATTCCAATTGGTTCAAGTAAGTTGTTCGAAACTATTATCGTTGATATTCCTTTTTCTTTCATTATTCTAACTATGGTTTTTAAGTCTGTATTTTCTTCAACGTATATTATATCTCTAATTTTAGATATTTCTGATATTTTCATTGATTGGTAATTTTTTAACCCTGTGTCTTTAGAAACTAAGAATATAGTTTTTAATAGATCCGTTGGAGATATTATGTCTTTTATTTTCTTTTCTTCATTTACTACTACTATTGAATGTACCTTTTTTCTTAGTATTTTATCTATTGCTAAAATTAAGTTAAAATCTTCTTTACATGCAAAAAAATCTGTTGTCATTATATCTTTTGCTTTTATGTCTGTGATACTTTTTACCATTATTACTTTTACCTCCAAAAAGAATATTAATTTTTTTGTGTAAATGTTTCTTTTAATTATTGTAAAAATTATGTAAAAATTATTTAAAGACTTTTTTTATTCTATTTACTAGAGTGTTAGCTGATTGTATTTTTAGAATGTAGCACAGTGTTATTGTTAAGGTTAGTGATAAAGTAACTTTAATGAAAGTTATTATTATTGATGTAATGTAAGTATCTTTGAAAGTGATAAGGTTGAATAGTATTTTTATTGTTAGTGTTGTTAAAATTGTTGCTAGTGATATTTTTAGTAATTCTATGAATATTTCTTTTTTGTTATGGATGTTTTCATTTTCTATAATGAATATATGTAGAGTTGATACAATTGTAGCAATAAGGAATGATATAGGTATTCCTAGGTATGACCTTATAGTTAAAAAAATAATGAGGTTTATTGTTACGTCTAGAAATAGGTTTATTATAGAATTTAAAATTGGAATAATATTTTTTCTTCTTGAGAAGGTTATTTTTGTTAACAAGGAGTTTAGAGATATAAAATATGTTGAAATTGCGTATATTGAGAATAGTTCTTGAGTTAACCTTAGAGCTGATTGTGAGTATTTTCCTTCACTTCCGAGTATGATGCCAGATATATCTCTGTATACTGCTTTTACTATATCATCTCCAAATACGATAAAAACTATTGTTATGGGTATTATAAATAAGTTTAGTGTTTTTATGCTTTCGTTTGATAATTTTCTAAAATTAGTTAGGTCGTTTTTTGAGTATAGTTCTGAAAGGGTATTTAATCCTACTATTGACACTGCTACTGTAAACATACCTATTGGGGCTTGTATTAATATGTAAGCATTTGAGATTGCAGCAACAACTCCTTCAAAAAAAGAACCAAATAATCTCGATACTATACCGTTTAACTGAATAGTTAAAGATAGCGCTATTAATGAAAAGAAACCTAGTATAAACTTTTTTGTGTATTCGTCAATGTTTACTATTTCCTTGAATGGTATTGATATGTTTTTGATATCTTTAATAAAGAAGAGAATTTGGAATAGTAGCATACCTAGTGATCCTATCACAACGGACCATGATAGTATGTATACTCCTGTATAGTTTAGAAGTGCTATTGTTATTATTGTTAATATATTTGCTACTACTGGAGCAAAAGCAAAACCTATGAAACTGTTATATTTTGCTATTTGTATTGCTGCTAGGAATGATTGTAAAGAGATTAGTGTTACTGCTACTGACATTATTGATATTAGGTTTGATGTTTCAGTTATCTTATTTTCGCTAAATCCAGATAAGGTTATCTTTGCCAGAGGGTATGATAGTAGTATTAATGCTATAGTTAGTAATAACGATAGTATTGATATGAATAGGAATGATTTTGCTACAAAGTATTTTAGGAAGGGTTTATTTTCATTTTCGCATCTTTTATATAGGGGTATAAGAATGTTGTTTATTGCTCCTTCACCTACGAATATTCTGAAAGTGTTAACTATTTGGAATGCTCCCCAAAATGTATCAATCAAACCAAAATAAAAATTTACAAATATGTTTTTGAAAAGTCCTAATATTTTGGACAGAAGCGTACCTAAAGTGTTTGTAAATATGCTTTTTAAAGATAACATTTGATTATTCTAAAGTATTATACTTATCTTTTCCAAGTTGTATTGGGATAGTTTGATAGGTTTGAAGTTTCTTATATTAAACTTGATTTTGTATTTAAATATAAACTAATATTCTTTTTATGGGTATATT